>JAAYZM010000289.1 GCA_012514835.1 Actinomycetales bacterium | reverse complement strand
CGCTGAGTCAGCGCTTCTTCTTGCGGCGCGTCAGGACGAGGATGCCGATGATCGCGGTCACGGCGAGGCCGAGGGCGACCCAGCCGAGCCCCGAGCGGGAACCGTCGGGGGTCTCGCCCGTCGTCGCCGTGGCCGAGGCGGCGGGCAGCAGCACCGCGAGGGCGAGGAGCGTCGCGAGACGGACAGACGTGCGGGCAGTGGTCATGAAGCCTCCAGAGCCGGGAGCTCGAACCTAGCTCGCAGCGGTGCGCGGCGCGCGGCGAGGAGGCGAGCCGGGCGCTGTGTGGAGGACGCCACGCCGTCGTCGGCGGGCTTGCCTCGTCCGCCTCTCGCGATATAACGTGTCCCCGTCGAGAACGCGATATATCTCGAATCTAGGACTGTTCTCACCGGGGAGGATCCGTGCCCACCGACACCGCCATGGCGTTCCACGCCGAAGGCGTCACGAAGGTCTACGCGGACGGCCTGCGCGCGAACGACGCGCTCGACCTGCGCATCGCCCCGGGCGAGGTGTTCGGCCTGCTCGGCCCGAACGGCGCGGGCAAGTCGACCCTCGTCAAGCAGATCATCGGGCTGCTCAAGCCGACCGAGGGCACGCTGCGCATCGGCGAGCATGACCTCGTCGCCCACCCCGAGATCGCCCGCCAGCTGTGCTCCTACCTGCCCCAGGCGCAGATGCCGATCGACTCCTTCAAGGCCGCCGAGGCGATCGAGCTCACGGGCCGCATCCGCGGCGGCGACCGGGCGACCGTGCGCGCACGCACCGACGCACTCCTCGAGGCCCTCGACATCACGCAGTGGCGCGACGAGCTCGGCATGAAGCTCTCGGGCGGGGTCAAGCGCCTCGTCGGCTTCGCGATGGCGACCGTGCTGCCCGGGCGGCTCGTGATCCTCGACGAGCCCACGAACGACGTCGACCCCCTGCGTCGCCGTCTGCTGTGGGAGCAGGTGCGTCGCCTCGGCGACGAGGGCTGCGCCGTCATGCTCGTGACCCACAACGTGCTCGAGGCCGAGAAGTCGGTCGACCGGCTCGCGGTCATCATGGACGGCAAGATCGTCGCCGAGGGCACCCCCTCGGCGCTCAAGGCCGCCGACCGCGGCCAGCTGCGCCTCCAGGTCATGCTCAGTCCCGGCGTCGAGACCCCCGAGTCGCCCGAGTGGGTGCGCCACCCCGTGCGCGTCGGCAACAACCTCGTGGCGACGATCGACGAGGACGCCGCCTCGGCGGGCATCGACTGGGCCGTCGGCCTCATGGGTCAGGGCACCGCCGAGGAGTACGCGCTCGGCGCGACGACCCTCGAGGACGTCTACATCCGCCTCACGGGGCACGCCTCCGCGAACGGCGAGGACGAGGCATGACGACGACGGCGACCCTCGCCCCGGTCTCCCTCGAGCTGCGCACCGGCCCGCGGCACTGGTGGGCGGGCTTCCGCTCGATGATCACGTGGCACCTCGTGAGCCTGCGCCTGTGGCTCGTGCTCCTCGCGGTGGTCCAGGTGCTCAGCGGCGTGGGCTTCGTGCTCGGCTTCGGGCTGTTCTTCGAGCAGATCCCCCTCTCGGTCGCGCTGTTCGTCTCGACCGGCGTCCCCGTGGTCAACCTCGTCATGACGGGCATGGTGCTCGGACCCCAGCTCGTCGCGGACCAGAAGGCGAGCCACAGCTTCGACTTCATCCACTCCCTGCCCGTCCCGCACACCGCCTCGGCCGCCGCGTGGTACGTCGTGTGCCTGATCGGCGGGCTGCCCGCGGTGGCCGTTTCGCTCGCGGTCGCGGTATGGCGCTACGACGGTCTGCCGCTCGCGGTCACGCCCGACGTGGCCCCCGCGCTCCTGCTCACAGCGTTCACCGGGACCATGGTGGGTCTCGCGGTCGCCCACGCGATCACGAGCCCCATGGTCACGCGGCTCGTGACGCAGGTGCTCGTGTTTGCGATGTTCGCCTTCACCCCGATCCTCTTCCCCGTCGAGCAGATGCCCGCATGGCTCGGCGCGGTCAACTCGGCACTTCCGCTGCGGCACATGGCCGACATGGTCCGGGCCTCGCTCACGGACCTTCCCTTCGAGAACCTCGCGACCTCGTACGCCGTCGTCGGCGCGTGGGGTCTGGTGTGCGCCGTGCTCGCGGTGCGGGCCCTCGGGAGGCGGCGATGACGACGACGACGGCGACCTTGACCCCCACGCGCACGACCCTCGCCTCGTGGCTGCGGGCCTTCGCGCTCAACCTGCGCTGGGAGTGGACCGGGGCACGGCAGTGGGCCGGGCTCATGGTCGTGATCCAGTTCATGATGGGCGTCGGGATGGCCATCATGTACGGCTTCATCTACCCCGAGATCACGCCGAGCACCGCGATGTACATCGCGACCGGCATCCCCACGCTCGCGCTCATCCCGATGGGTTTCGTCATGATCCCCGGCGGGGTGGGGGAGCAGCGGCTCAGCGGGAGCTTCGACTTCGTGTGGTCCCTGCCCGTGCCGCGCTCGGCGCAGATCTGTGCGATGTTCGCGCTCTACACGCTGCTGTCCATGCCGGGGATGGTGCTCGCGCTCGTCGTCGCGGCGTGGCGGTTCTCGGTCCCGCTCGAGGTGTCCTGGCTGCTCGTGCCAGCCGTGCTGCTCGCGGCGCTCATGGCCGTCGCGGTCGGGGCGGGCATGGCGTTCGCGATCACGCACCCGATGGTCACGAACCTCATCTCGAACGCGCTGATCTTCGTCGTGCTGCTGTTCACGCCGATCGTCTACCCCGCCTCGAACCTTCCGGGCTGGTTGCAGACCACGCACGAGGTGCTGCCCTTTGCCCACATGGCGACCGTGATCCGCGCGGGCCTCACCGAGGGGGTGGTCACCGACGTGGGGACCTCGTTCCTCGTGCTCGGCGCGTGGGCGCTCGCGGGCACCGCGGTCACGGGCGTCGTCGCGCACCGGCGCGGGTGAGGCCCACGACGTCAGGACCGACGACGGCGCGTCACGCCCCAGCCCACGCCCGCCGCGAGGAGCAGCGCGAGACCCGCGACGATCCCGGGCCAAGCACCCGGTGAGCCGGTGCGTGTGGCCTGCGGCGCGTCGTCGTCGGCGGGCTCCTCGGCCGCGGTCGGGCTCTCGGACGTGGGTGAGGTCCCGTCGACGCCCACGAACAGGCGCGGTGCGAGGTCGATGAGGTTCGCCTGCCACGTGTCGAAGCCGTGCGGGCTACGCGTCGCCCCGGGGAACTCGTAGCGCACGCCGCGCTCGTCGAGCATCGCCATGAGGCCGAGCGTGCCCTCGTAAGTGAAGTCCGCGCTGTCGCCCGTGTAGATGCGCGCAAGACGAGTCGTCGCGT
>JAAYZM010000288.1 GCA_012514835.1 Actinomycetales bacterium | reverse complement strand
GTCAACGGGCGCGAGACCTTCCTCGCCGAGGTCGAGTGGCGCGACGGGTGGCCCCACGTGCACCCGAGCGACACCGAGGTCGCGGGGCCCGAGTGGTTCACCGAGACCTTCGACTCCTGGCCGCTCGACCCGCGCTGGGTCTCCCCCGGCCTGCTGCCCGAGGACTTCGTCGCGCCGGCGTCAGGGGGCGGGGTCACCGTCTCGGAAGCCGTCGCGCCGTCGGGGGCCGCGTCGATGCTCGCCGCCCGGTGCACCGAGGACCACTGGCGGGCGACGGCAGACGTCGAGCCCGGGGCGGGAGTCGCGGCCCTGCGCGTCCGCATGGACGAACGGCACTGGGTCGAGGTCCGCGCGGGCGCCGGTGAGCTCGCGGGCGTCGCGCGCGTCGGGCAGATCGAGCACACCCTCGCGCGGGTACCCGTGGACGAGGGCCCCGCGCGGCTCGAGGTGCGCTCGGTGACGTCCCGCTCCGGCGGACCGGACGACCTGGAGCTCGCCGCGCACGTGGGGGGCGCGACGCACCAGCTCGGCCGCCTCGACGGTCGTTACCTGTCGACGGAGGTCGGGGGCGGTTTCACGGGACGGGTGTGGGGCGTGCGCGCCGTGACGGGCGCCGTCGCCGTGCGGCGGCTCGCCGTCGGCCCGCTCGACGGGGCTTCGACGCCGTAGCTGTCACAACCGCCGGCTCGGCGGTGTCCCCCTCTCGAGACGTCCCGCGTCCGGCGGGACCTCGGAAGGGTGAGAGATGTCCACGATGGTCCTCGGTGGCGGCTACGCGGGAGTCATGGCGGCGAACCGGCTCGCGAGCAACGGCGAGACCGTCACGCTCGTGACACCGTCGCCGTGGTTCGTCGAGCGGATCCGGCTCCATGCCGTCGCCGCCGGGCTGCGCGGGGACGCGCGGGTCCCGCTCGCAGCGCTCGTGGACGCTCGGGTCGCCGTCATGGACGACCGTGCCGTGCGGATCGCCGACGACGGCGTCCTGCTCGCCTCGGGCGAGCGGCTCGACTTCGAGACGCTCGTCTACGCCGTGGGGTCCGGCGGGCCGGGCGATGGCCGCGCCCATCACGTGGCGACGCTCGACGGGGCCCGGCGGCTGCGCGCGGCGCTCGTCGAGCGTCCGGACGCCGCGGTCACGGTCGTGGGCGCCGGCCTGACCGGTATCGAGCTCGCGGCGGCGCTTCGCGTCGCGGGTCGGACCGTGCGGCTCGTCACAGCGACGGTCCCGGACGGTCGAGCGACGCGCACCCACCTGCTCGAGCTCGAGCGGCTCGGGGTGCGTGTCGAGACGGGTCGCACGGTCGACGTCGACGGTCTGGTGGATGACGGGCGCGACATCGTCGTGGCCGCCACGGGCTTCACGGCGTCCTCGCTCGCGGCCGACTCCGACCTCCCGACCGACGCGCACGGGCGCCTCGTCGTCGACGAGCACCTCACCGTCCCGGGAGCGCCGCGCATCCTCGGCGCAGGAGACGGCGTGCACGTGCTCGGCCGGTACGCGGCGCACCTGCGACCCGCGTGCGCGACGGCCATGCCGCTCGGCGCGCACGCCGCCGACGTCGTCCGCGCACGCCGCGACGGGGTGCGACCCGCCCCGTTCACGCTCGGGTACGTCGCCCGCTGCGTCGACCTCGGCGGTGGGCGCGGTCACGTCCAGCTCGTGCGTGGCGACGACTCCGAGCGCCGCGTCGCCGTGACGGGCCGCGCGGGCGGGCTCGTCAAGGAAGGCATCTGCCGCATGACGCTGCGGTGGCTCGCGGCGGCGCAGAGATACTCGTGGTCCGGTCGCGTGCGCCCGGTCCGCGCGGTCGAGCCCGTCCCGTCGGCACAATGACCACCATGGACCGCGCCGCCGTCTTCACCGCGCACCGAGCGTCCATGCTCGCCGCCGCCTACCGCGTCACGGGCTCGCGCGCCGATGCCGAGGACGTCGTCCAGGAGGCGTGGCTCGCGTGGGACCGGGTCGACATGGCCGAGGTGCGCGAGCCGCGGAGCTTCCTCGCCGTCATGGCCTCGCGTCTCGCGCTCAATGCCGTCCGCGCTCGCCGACGGCGTCGGGAGGAGTACGTCGGGCCGTGGCTGCCCGAGCCCATCGTGGACGACGGCTCCCCCGAGTGGGCCGTGCTGCACGACGACGGCCTGGGTCAGGCGCTCGACTTCGTCCTCTCGACGTTGCGGCCCGAGCACGCGGCGGCGTACGTGCTGCGCAAGGTGCTCGACGTCGACTACGAGGCGATCGCCGAGGTCCTGGGGTCGAGTCCCGCCGGTGCGCGACAGGTCGTGTCCCGGGCTCAGCGCGCCGTGACGGACGCGCTCGGCGACTCGCTCCCCCACCAGGTCGACCGAGACTCGCGAGCCATCGGCGCGCTCGCCGAGGCCGTCTCGACGGGTGACGTCGACCGGGTCGCCGCGCTGCTCGCCCCCGGCGCCGTGCTCTACTCCGACGGCGGCGGCAAGGCCCACGCGGCGCTGCGCCCCGTCGAGGGGCCCGAGAAGATCGCGCGCTTCCTCCTCGGTCTCGCGACACGTCCCGAGGTGACGATGACGCCCGCGCGGATCAACGGGAGTGCGGGCGTCGTGCTCACCGAGTCGGGACGCGTCACGACGACGGCGACGCTCCGGGCCGGGCAGGGCGGCATCGTCGGGCTCTACTTCGTGCGCAACCCGGACAAGCTCGCCGTCGTCGCCGGGCGCTACGCGCACACGACGGGCTGACGCAGGATCGTGCGTCGCCGTGCGGGCTCGACCCGCCGGAAGTCGCTCAGGTAGATCTCGTGGTGCTTGCCGCTCGGTCGCAGGCCGTGGGCCGGGAGGTGCTCGTCGTGGAGGCGCGCGAGGACCGGCCCCTCGTCGTCGAACGCCCCGACGTGGAGCGTCTGGACGCACCGGCCCTCGTCGAGGCGCTCGAGCCGGACGTCGCCGAGGCTCCCTGCAGGTCGCTTCGCTCGCGCGCGGTCGAGCGCCTCTGCGGCGTGCTCGTCCTCGAGCCACTCGGGCACGAGGATCATGAGGGTCCACAGCCACCGCGACTTGTCACGATGGCGCGTGAAGGCGTCGAGGTCCTCGGCCCACCACAGTCCTTCGAGCGGCGGGACGACGTAGTCACGGCCGAGATCGACCTTGCTCAGGAACTTGAGCGCGTAGGCGGCGGGGTAGAGCGCCTCGACGGCCCGTGTGAAGACCTCGGTGTTCGGGTCCCCCGCACCGTCGATCGCGAGGTATCGGGCCGACTCGAGCTCGAGCTCGCGCCATTCGCCGGCGCGCGCCCGGTACGCGTCCAGCTTCTTGAGATCTGTCTTCGTGCTCATCGTCCCATCGCTCCCGTGCGCATGACGTCAGGATCCGAGCAGGACACTACGGCGCGGCGCCCACGGCGGGGGCGGGGGCACGCCCGGGCGCACCGGGCCGACCTCATCTCGCGCGCGTGCTCGGTTCCACCTCCGAGTCCGGGTTGACGCGGGAGACCTTGCGCGTCACGAGGAACAGGACGACGCCGACGGCGAGCAAGATCGCGGCGAGGCCCCAGTGCTGGGGCTCCTGCCGGGTGAGCAGCACGAGGCACGAGACGATCGCGAGGACAGGGATCGCCGTGGGCGCGCGGAAGTGCTCGTGGTCGACGGCGTCCTTGCGCAGCACGAGCACGGCGACGTTCGTCGAGAGGAAGACGAACAGCAGGAGCAGGACGACGGTCGAGGCGAGGTCGACGAGCTCGCCCGTGACCGCGAGCACGATCGCGACGAGGGTCGTGACGACGATCGCGACGCCGGGAGTGCGGCGTCGGAGCAGCACGCGTTGCAGCGGCGTGGGCAGCAACCCGCGCTCGGCCATGCCGAACGCGAGGCGGCTCGCCATGATCATCGTGAGGAGCGCAACGTTGGCGACGGCGACGAGCGCGATCACCGCGAACATCTCGGGGTTGACCCCGCCGGCGACGCGCACGACATCGAGCAGCGGTCCCGTGGAGTCGGCGAGCTCGGCCGGTGGGACCACGGCGGGAGCGATGAACCCGATGAGGACGTAGACGACGCCGGCCGTCAGCAGCGAGCCGAGGAGCGCCCGGGGGTAGACGCGCGAGACGTCGCGCACCTCCTCGGCGAGGTTGGCGGACGTCTCGAACCCCACGAAGGAGTAGAACGCGATGAGCGCGCTGCCCAGCACGGCCACCCCGACGGACGTCCCCTCGGGGGCCGAGAACGCCCCGCCCAGGTCGGCGTCTCCACGGCCGATGACCCACGCGCCCAGGACGATCACGAGCACGAGACCGGCCGACTCGATGAGCGTCATGGCGACGTTGGCGCGCAGCGACTCCTTGATGCCCCACGCGTTGACGAGCGCCACGATCACGAGGAACACGATCGCGGCGGGGACCTGCGGGACGTCGAGGAACGCCGTGAGGTACTCCCCCGTGAACGCGAGCGAGAGCCCCGCCGCACTGACGACCCCCGCCGACAGCATGCAGAAGCCGACGAGGAAGGCCACGAGCGGGCTCTTGAACGCGCGCTCCGCGTAGACGGCCGATCCCCCGGCGCGGGGGTACTTCGTGACGAGCTCGGCGTAGGAGAACGCCGTGAGCAGCGCCATGGCGAGCGCCACGGCGAACGAGAGCCACACGAGGCCGCCCGCCACCCCCGCCATCTCGCCACGAGCGCGTAGACGCCCGCGCCGAGCACGTCACCGAGGATGAAGAGGAAGAGCAGCGGGCCCGTGACGGCGCGGCGAAGTCGGGTCGTGGCCGGTCCCTTGTCCTGACTCATCCCCCGATGGTGACGCCTCGTCCGCGAATGCGCTCGCCGAGCGAGTCGTCGTCGGGCCCCGTGCCCGTGGCACGCTGCGGGACGCGTCGTCGCACGTCACACTGGTGCTACCCAACCGGAGGACCCGTGAGCGATCACCCATCCGTCGAGGACGACACCGTCGGGACGGCGCCCCCCGCGGGCGCATCCGGCTCGCGGTCGCGTCCGACGGTCTCCGTCGTCATCCCCGTGCGCGACGATGCGCCCGCGCTCGAGGGCTGCCTCCGGCTCCTCGCACGGCAGACGGCAGCGCCGGACGAGGTCGTCGTCGTCGACAACGGGTCTACCGACGACTCGGCCGCCGTCGCGAGACGGTGGGGCGCCGTCGTCGTCGTCGAACCGCGCGTCGGCATCCCCGCTGCCGCGGCCGCCGGGTACGACGCGGCGCGCGGCGACATCATCGCCCGGCTCGACGCGGACTCCCGGCCCGGCCCTCGATGGCTCGAGACCGCCCTCGAGCACCTCGCGGCCGCACCGCACCTCGACGCCCTCACCGGCACGGGGGTCTTCCACGACCTGCCACGCGGCACCCGCACGCTCGCCTCGGTGGGCTACCTCGGCTCCTACTACGTCCTGACCCACCTCGCCGTGGGCAACGTTCCCCTGTGGGGATCGTGCATGGCGGTGCGTCGAGTCGCGTGGCTGCGGGTCCGCGAGGCCGTCGTGCGCGAGGACGGCGAGGTGCACGACGACCTCGACCTCGCGTTCAAGCTCGGCCCCCGGGCGCGGACGCGGTTCGTCCGCGACTGGCGCGTCGGGGTCGACGCCCGCTCGCTGCGCGGGCGCGCGCAACGTCGCAAGCGCCTCGAGCGCGCGTGGCGCACGCTGGACCTCAACTGGCGCGAGTCCCCGCCGTGGGAGCGCTGGGCCGAGCGGGTGGGCGCCTCAAGGTCGAGCGAGCCGCGACGACGGGCGCGACGCTAGAGCCCAGTGAGCGGGATCACGTGCGAGGGGGCCGCGGGTCGGCCGGCAGGACGCGCCCGTGTGATCTGATGATCGAAGCCCGAGCCCGACCCGAGGAGACGCGTGTTCCGCACCCCGAAGTCCCTGTTCCGCACCTTGGCCGTCGCCGAGGCGATCTCGTGGACCTTGCTGATCGGCGGGATCATCCTGCGCGCGACGCAGGGCTGGGCGATCGCCGTGACGATCGGCGGCGGGATCCACGGCTTCGTGTTCCTGGCCTACGCGGCGACGGCGATCCTCGTCGCGAAGAACCAGCGTTGGAGCGCGGGGCCCACGGCCGTCGCCCTCGTGAGCGCCGTCGTGCCCTACGCGACGATCCCCGTCGAGATGTGGCTCGCCCGCACCGGACGCCTGGACGGCGCGTGGCGGCTCGAACCAACGACCGACCCCCGCGACGCGACGTGGCACGACCGTCTCCTGCGGTGGGCCCTCAACCACGCGTGGCTGCTCGGCACGGTGCTCGCCGTCGGTGTGGTCGGCCTCTATGTCGCGCTGCTCGTCATCGGTCCGCCCGGTGGGCGCGGCTAGCCGATCGAATGGCCTCGGCAGCGGCTCAGCCCGTGCAGGGCGACCGGCGCCGCGAGCCGCAATGACAAAGGTGCCCCTCGGATCTCCCGAGGGGCACCTCTGACCTGCATGATCGCGTCGGGCTGGCGGGATTTGAACCCACGACCCCTTGACCCCCAGTCAAGTGCGCTACCAAGCTGCGCCACAGCCCGATGGCCCCGGAGGGCCGACGAGAATGCTACCCCAGTCGCGAGGGTGCTCGCG
>JAAYZM010000287.1 GCA_012514835.1 Actinomycetales bacterium | reverse complement strand
CTCGGCGTGAGCATCTGGCTCGACGATCTCTCGCGCGAGCGCATCCGTTCGGGCAACCTCGCCGAGCTCATCGCGACCCGCGACGTCGTGGGTGTGACCACCAACCCCACGATCTTCGCGAACGCGATCGCCGCCCACGACCCGTACGAGGACGCGGTCGAGGCCCTCGCCGCGAAGGGCGCGAACGCCGAGGAGGCCGTGCTCGAGCTCACGACGGCGGACGTCGCCGCGGCCGCGGACGTGTTCGCGGACGTGTTCGAGCGCACGGGCGGGGTGGACGGGCGCGTCTCGATCGAGGTGCCCCCGGGCCTCGCGTACGACGCCGCCGGCACGGTCACGGCAGCCGAAGAGCTCGCCGCCAAGGTGGACCGCCCCAACGTGCTCGTCAAGATCCCCGCGACGGCGGAAGGCCTCGTGGCGATCACGGACACGATCGCGCGCGGCATCTCCGTGAACGTGACCCTGATCTTCGCGCTCGAGCGCTACCGCGAGGTGATCGACGCCTACCTCACGGGCCTCGAGCGCGCGCAGGCGGGCGGCATCGACCTCACGACGATCCACTCGGTCGCGTCGTTCTTCGTCTCGCGCGTGGACACCGAGGTCGACAAGCGCCTCGACGCGATCGGCACCCCCGAGGCGGCCGCGCTGCGCTCGCGGGCCGGGGTCGCTAACGCGCGCCTCGCGTACGAGCTGTTCGAGCAGGAGTTCGCGAGCCCGCGTGCCCGCGCGCTCCTCGGGGCCGGGGCGAACCTCCAGCGGCCGCTGTGGGCCTCGACGGGGGTCAAGGACCCGGCGCTCCCGGACACGCTCTACGTCACGGAGCTCGCCGTGGGCGGCACGGTCAACACGATGCCGGAGAAGACCCTCGAGGCGACCGCGGACCACGCCGAGCTGCACGGTGACGCGGTCACGGGCGAGTACGCGGACGCGCACGCCGTCCTCGACGGTCTCGCCGCCGTCGGGGTCGACTACGCGGACGTGACGGCCACGCTCGAGCGCGAGGGCGTCGACAAGTTCATCGCCTCGTGGGAAGAGCTCCTGGTCACGGTCCAGACGGCCCTCGACGCCGCGCGGTAGCGCCGCCCGGAGCGCGCCGCCTCAGAAACGCTCGAGCTGAACGAGCGTCTCGAAGTGATCGGTCTGGGGGAACATGTCGAACACGCGCGCGCGGACGGGGCGCAACGAGGGCATCGCGCGCAGGTCGCGCGCGAGAGAGCCCGCGTCGCAGCTCGAGTAGAGGACGTGCGGCGCACCCGAGGTCTCGAGCCAGGCAGCGAGCGTCTCGCCGATCCCTCGGCGCGGAGGGTTGACGACGACGACGTCCGGCGGGGACTGCGCCGCGAGCGCGAACTGCGTCGCGTCTCCCGCCTCGAAGCGCGCGTCCACACCGGCCTCGGCGGCGCTGCGCCGTGCGGCGAGAACGGCCTCGGGAGACGTCTCGACGCCGACGACGGTGTCCGGGCCACCCGCTCCCCCGCCGTCGGACACCTCCCGGCCGCCGCCCACGCTGCGCGCGCTGTGCAGCGCGAAGCCGCCCACGCCGCAGTAGAGGTCCCACAGGCTCGACGGTGCGAGCCCGCGCACCCACGTAGCGGCCTGCGCGTAGAGGGCCGCCGCGATCTCGCTGTTGGTCTGGAAGAACCCTTGCGGGCGCAGGTAGAGGGGCACGCCGCCGAGCACCATGCGCAGGTGCTGGGACTCGGTGAGCGGGATCTCGACGTCACCCTCGAGGACGGCCTTGTGCTCGGGCAGGACGTTCGCGCTCGCGACCGCGATCGCGGGGACCCGTTCGCGCAGGGCGGGCAGGTGCTTGCGCAGCCGCGCGAGGGCCTCGGTCGAGCGCAGGACCCACCGGACCATGAGCTCGCCGTCGGGCGACTCCGTGACGAGCACGTGCTTGAGCTCGCCGCGGCGGGCGGGGACGTCGTACGGGGTGAGCCTGGCCGTCGCGACGAAGTCCGCGAGGTGCGGCAGGGCGGCCCGGATGCCGGGGGTGTGCAGGCCGCACTCGCGCAGGTCGACGCCGCGGCCGTGGGCGTCGAGGATCCCGACGGTGGGTGCGCCGACGGTCCCCGCGACCACCATCTTGGCCTTGTTGCGGAAGCCCGACTCGCGGCTCGCGACGGGGTCGAGCCACTCGACGGCTTCCCCTGGGACGGCCTCGCGGGCGCGAGACTCCTTGCGCGCGAGCTGGACGGCATAGGGCTCGCCCATCCACCGGCACGAGGCGCACCGGGACGCCTCGAAGTACTCGCAGTCCACGCGCGCGACCCTACGCCCCCTCTCTCAGGACCTCGCCGCGCACGTGTCGGAGCATGCCCCTAGCGTGGCGCCCATGAAGATCATCATGGTGCCCGGCTTCTGGCTCGACGCCTCGTCGTGGGATGCCGTCGTCCCTGGTCTGCGCGCTGCGGGCCACGACGTCGAGCCGCTCACGCTGCCCGGTCTCGAGTCGCGCGACGCGGACCGTTCGGGGATCGGTCTGCGGACGCACGTGGACGCGGTGGTCGAGCGGATCGACGCGAGCGAGGGCCCCGTGGTGCTCGTGGGCCACTCGGGCGGGGGCGCCGTGATCTCGGCCGCTGCCGATGCCCGGTGCGAGAGGGTCGTCCGCACGATCTACGTCGACTCCGGCCCGCTCGGGGACGGCGGCATCGTGAGCGACGAGTGGGAAGGCGACGGTTCCGACCTGCCCCTGCCCGCGTGGGACGCATTCGAGGAGTCCGAGCTGCGCGACCTCGACGAGGAGGCGCGCGCCACGTTCCGCGCGCGTGCGATCCCGCACCCGTTCGGCGCGAGCACGGAACCGCAGCGGCTCAGCGACGAGCGCCGTTACGAGATCCCCACGACGCTCGTGGCGAGCTCGGTGCCCGTGACGGTGCTGCGCGAGCTCATCGACGCGGGCCACCCGTGGATGGCCGAGGCGGCGAGGATGCGTGACGTCGAGATCGTCGGTCTCGCGACGGGGCACTGGCCCCAGCTCACGAAGCCCGCCGAGCTCACCGCAGTCATCCTCACCGCCGTCGGGTGAGTCTGCTCAGCCGAGCAGGTCCTTCATCTGCTTGTAGATCAGCTTGGCGGAGCGCACGGGCATCCAGCGGGCCATGCGGTCCATCATCGTGGCGTCCTTGCCGACCGTGACGCGGTAGGCGTCGCGCTCCATCGCCTCGATGATGATCCGCGCGGCCTCGGGGGCGGGCAGGGTCTTGTGCTTCGACTCGGCCTTGGCCTCCTCGACGTCCTTGCCACCCGGCATCGCGATGCCCGAGTTCGTGGTGATGTTCGTGGCGATCGCGCCCGGGAACACGACCGTGACGTTGACGGGCGTCTCGGTGAGCTCGGCGTTCAGGCCCTCGGTGAGGAGCCGCACGGCGGCCTTCGAGGCGCCGTAGACGGTCTGGCCGGGCACGGGGAGGAACCCACCCATGCTCGAGACGTTGACCACGTGCGCGGTGGGCCGCTCGAGCAGGTGCGGCAGGAACGTCTTGGTGGTGTTGATGACACCCCAGAAGTTCACGTCCATGACGCGCTCGATGTCCTTGCGCTCGAGCTCGGAGAAGCGGACGAACGGCTGGATGATCCCGGCGCAGTTGATGAGGCCGTCCACCTGTCCGTGCGCCTCGAGGATCGCGGCCGGGAGCTTCTCGACGGCGTCGAGGTCGGCAATGTTCACGACGTGGGTCGAGACGCGGTCCGCCTTGGATCCGGCGAGCTTCTTGGTCTCCTCGAGGCCGTCGGCGCTCAGGTCGAGCGCGGCGACCCGCGCCCCGCGTGCGAGGAGCCCGAGGACGAGCTCGCGGCCGATGCCGTTGGCACCGCCGGTGACCGCGATGGTCTTGCCTGCAACCTTCATGATGCTTCCCTCCGTAGGGTGGTGGTTCGCCTCGAAGTTACCGGCGAGTAACCGCGATTCCCTGGGACTTTCGGGCATCGAGGTCCACTTCCGCGCTCTCGTGTGGCGAGCCCCCTTCAGGGGTGGAACGATCGGGACCTGACTCGGAAAGGACGGCAATGACGCTGCGCTGGTACTCCGTGGTGGTCGACAGCCACGAAGTCGCCGCTCTCGGGCGTTGGTGGGCCGAGGTGCTCGACTGGCAGATCATCTACGAGTCCGAGGACGAGGTGGTCGTGATCCCCCGCTGGGCGAGCGACGAGCGACTCAAGGCCACCCCGTGGGCCGAGGTCTCGCCCGGGCTCGTGTTCGTGTCCGTGCCGGAGGCCAAGCAGGTGAAGAACCGGCTGCACCTCGACCTCGCGCCCCACACGAGCGACGATCGCGAGGCGGAGATCGAGCGTCTGCTCTCGCTCGGGGCGCGGCGCGTCGACGTGGGCCAGTCCGAGGACGTGAGCTGGGACGTGCTTGCCGACCCGGAGGACAACGAGTTCTGCGTGCTCTCCTCGAGGGAGATGTAGATGACCGAGATCGACACCCGCACGCTCGAGGTGCCCGGCGCCACGATCACCTACGACGTGCGCGGGCCGCTCCCCACCCTCGAGGACAGACCACCGCTCCTCCTGATCGGCCAGCCCATGAGCGCCGAGGGGTTCGGCACGCTCGCGTCACACTTCACCGAGCGCACCGTGGTCACGTACGACCCCCGCGGCCTCGGGCGCAGCACGCGCGACGACGGCGTGGTCGAGAACCGGCCCGAGCAGCAGGCCGAGGACCTCCATGCGCTCGTCCGGGCGCTCGGCGCGGGCCCCGTCGAGCTGTTCGGCTCGAGCGGCGGCGCGATCACCGGCCTCGCCCTCGTGACCGCCCACCCCGAGGACGTCGTCACGTTCGTGGCGCACGAGCCCCCGCTCATCGAGCTCTTGCCCGACGCCGAGCACGTCAACGCCGCGACGGACCTCATCACCCGGACCTATCACGAGAAGGGCTGGGGCGCTGGCATGGCGCTCTTCATCGCGCAGACCTCGTGGCAGGGAGAGCTCACCCCCGACTTCGGTGCCGAGCCACCGGACCCCGCCACGTCCGGGCTCCCCGTGGACGACGACGGATCCCGCGACGACCCGCTCCTGTCCGGCAACTCCGCCCCCGTGACCGCCTACCACCCGGACATCGAGGCACTGAAGGCGTCCCCGACGCGGATCGTGGTCGCCGTGGGCGTCGAGTCGCACGGGCTGATCACGTGGCGCACCTCGGTCGCGCTCGCGGACGCGCTCGGCGTCGAGGTCACCGAGTTCCCGAGCCACCACGGGGGATTCCTCGGGGACGAGTTCGGTCAGCCCGGCGAGCCGCTCGCGTTCGCCACCCGGCTCCACGAGGTGCTCGCGGGCTGAGGTCAGCCGGGGAAGCTCGTGATCGCCGCGACCGCACGGTCCAGGAACGCCTCTTCGCCGAAGGTGTTGATCTTGAAGAACATCGCCTGGCTGCCGCCCGTGGTCACGGTCGTGATCGCGATCCGGTCGCCGGTCCCCAGGATGCTGAACGTCAGGCCCAGCCGGTTGCCGCCCACGAGGCTGTAGCGCTCGTACGCGAGCACCACGAGGCGAGCGTCACCGATCTGACGGTCGGAGCGAACCTCGAGCCGGGCCGTGACGCTGCCCGAGGTGATCGTGGCGTCGAGGTGCGTGACGAGCGCGTCGAGGTTCCCCGTCACCTCGTGCTCTGCGTATGCCATGGGCACACGGTAGCGGCCAGGTCTAGCCTGGCGGGATGAGGCTCGACGGGGAGCGTGCGCTGGCCTGGCGGCTTGCTCGGCACGCGCTCGAGCCCGCGGCGGCCTCGTCCGTCGCGGACGTCGCGCGTCGCGTGGTCGCGCTGCGCGGCTGGCCCGCGGACCTCGCCGACCGAGCGGTCCAGGTGCGCCTCGCGGACCCGCAGCCCAAGGCCCTCGAGCGCGCCCTCGAGACCGGCGAGGTGATCCGCTCCTACGCGTTCCGCGGCGGCTCGTACGTGTTCACCCCCGAGATCGCCGCGACCTACCTCGCGGTCCGTGCGGGCACGGGCATCTGGGCGAAGCCCAGGTACCAGGCGCAGGGTCGCTTCGCGCTCGAGGACTGGGAGCCGCTGCGCGCGGCGGTCCGCGAGCGCCTCGCCGTCGGACCCGCGACCCGCGCCGAGATCGCCGAGCACGTCCTGAGCAACCCCACGCTGCGCCACCTCGCCGAGGGGCTCACGGGCTTCGGCTCGGACTCCCTCTACAAGCCCCTGCACTGGTGGGGCGACATCTGCTTCGGGCCCGAGCGCGACGGGCAGTCCACGTTCCGCTGGCTCGCGGACGACCCCGCGTGGCCGGGACTGCCCGACGTGGCCGACGCTGGCCCGCGGGCGGTCGCGCTCTACCTCGGCGCCTACGGTCCGGTGACCGACCGCAACCTCTCGTACTGGCTCACCGAGGGCCTCGGGGTCCCGCGCCGCGAGCTTCACGGGTGGATCGAGGACCTCGGGGAGGGGGTCACCAAGGTCAAGGTCGACGACGACGACGCCCTCGTGCTGACCGAGCACGTCGAGGAGATCGCCCAGACCTCGCCGTCGGACACCGTGCACCTGCTGCCCGGCTATGACCCGTGGGTCATGGGTCCAGGCACCGCAGATGCCCGCATCGTCCCGCCCGAGCACCGGG
>JAAYZM010000286.1 GCA_012514835.1 Actinomycetales bacterium | reverse complement strand
TCATGTCGGGGTCGCTCATCCGCGACACGCCGCCCTGGGCCCGGATATCGGCCGGGACTCGCTCCAGCGCCATCACGGCCACCGCGCCGGCATCCTCGGCGATCTTCGCCTGCTCGGGCGTGACGACGTCCATGATGACTCCGCCCTTGAGCATCTCCGCCATCCCGCGCTTCACGCGGGTGGTGCCTGCGACGGGCTCGGGCTGGGTGTCGACCACAAGGACCTCACTGGAGCTGTTGGGCGCGTGCGCCCGCGTTTCGGTGCCGACGGCGTGCGCCGCGACGAGGGATCACCCCATCGTAGTCCGCGCGCGAGGCACCTCGACCAGCACATTCCCCAGTGAGACGAAGGCCGACGACGGCGCCCCCGGGGCTGCTCCGTCACCGAGACCGGCTCAGACGCCGAGCAGCTCGGAGACCCGGGCACGTGCCTGGGCCGCCCGCGCCGCGAGCACCTGCTCGTCCGCGATGCCCTCGTGCCCCACGCGTCGGTGCTCGACGCGGTGCCGCTGGTACGCGAGCGCCGTCGCGGCATCTTGGAACTCCCGCAGAGCCTGCTCCGCGGTCGTGCCCCGGACCCGCAGCGCCCACGCGCGAGCCTGCTTGCGCCGGGTGAGCGAGCTGAGCATGTGCAGGTCCGCCGCGGTGAACCACCCGGCACCCGCGTACGGCGCGAGCCCCCGGGCCACCGCAAGACCTTCTTGCTTGCGCAACCACACGACGAGCACGATCGCCCCGATGAAGAGGGGCACCTGGACGAAGACGTACGCGACGAGGAAGCCCGTTCCGTCCCCGAGCATCGCCGAGCCGTTCCACAGGGCGTGCAGGGCGACGGCCCCGATCCAGCCGAGCGGGAAGAGCCACACCCACGACGCACCGCCGCGTCGGGCCGCGTAGCCGAGCGCGAGGCCGATGCACGCGGTGAACATCAGGTGCGCGAACGGGGAGAACAGGGCGCGCAGGGCGAACACGAGGGCCACCGACGTCCCCTCGGCGTCGCCGTACTGGTGGGCCTGCGCGAAGTACAGGACGTCCTCGACGACGGCGAACCCCGTGGCGACCGTCGCGGCGTACACGAGCCCGTCCACGGGTCCGTCGACCTGCCGTCGCCACGCGAGGAAGACGATGAGGACGCCGAGCCCCTTCGCGGTCTCCTCCACGACGGGAGCGACCAACACGGCCGTCGTCGTCTGCGCCGAGACCTCGTCGAGGCCCGCGAGGAGCAGGCCGATCGTCGCGGCAGAGTTGAAGACGAGCGCGATCACCACAGCGACGCCCGCTCCCCACGCGAACGCGAACCACAGGGCGGCGCGCGGCTCGGGCTCCCAGCGATCCACCCACCGGACCGCGAGAAGGAGCCCCGCGAGGGGGACGAGCGCGAGGAGCGAGGCGACCACCACGGCGCCGGTCCCGATCGTCAAGGCGAGGAAGACCACGACGCCGACGGCGAGCACGCCCCCGACCACCGCCCCCACGACGGCCCCGCGCATCCCCCCGCCGCGCAGCTCCATCAGGTCACGCTCCCCGGCCGCGGCATCGCGTCCGGCCAGGAGTCGTCGATCTCGATGGTCTGGGGCATCGCGGCGTGCCCGGCGAGCCGGAACAACCGCACGAGGGCCTTGCGGCGCACCCGCTGGGCCTGCGCGACGGACTCGTTGTGGAAGCGGCGTGCGAGCTGGACGCGGTACCAGGCCTGGGCGAGATCGTCGAGGAGCCGGCCGCCCGCGGGGTCCGCGCTCAGCGCCGCGACCTCGCCCTCGTCGTCGAGCACCGTGCGCAGCGTCGCGCTGAGCCCGCTCTCGACCTGCTCGCGCTCGTGGTCCGGTCCTTCCCAGTCCACGATGTCGAGGGCCTCGAACGCCCCCTCCGCGATAAGGACGCTCGAGACGGGGTCGAGCCGCCCGGAGCTCGCGAGCTCGGCGGCCACGGCGGCGCGGCGGACCAGCTGGGAGTCGAGGGTCGCCCGCGTGGCGCCCACCTTGCGGTGCAGCCGGTCCAGCCGGTTGGCGCGCACCCACGTGAGCCACACGGCGAGGGCGAGAGCGAGGGTGACACCGAGCAGGATCTCCGCCGTCGTCATGCCGTGCCCTCCTGCGTCGCACCGGGCAGGACACGCTCGGCCGCCGGGTCCTCACCCACGGTCCCGAGGCCCTCGCCGAGCACCATCTCGTAGACCGTGAGCACCTGGTCGGTGACCACCGACCAGTCGAACCGTCCCCGCACCTGCGCGGCGTGCGCGCGCACCTGGTCCCGCAGCTCCGGGTCCGTGAGGACGCGCACGAGCGTGCGCCCGAGGTCCGCGGAGTCGCCGTTGCGGAACAGCACGCCGGCCTTGCCGTCGTCGAGCACGCGACGGAACGCGCCGAGGTCGCTCGAGACGACGACGGCCCCCGCGCTCATCGCCTCGACCAGCACGATCCCGAAGGACTCACCGCCCGTCTGGGGCGCCACGTACACGTCCACGGAGCTCAGCAGCGCGGCCTTGTCCTCCTCGCTGACCCCGCCGAGGAACTCCACGGCGGACGCGGCATCGCCGATGAGCTCGCGGACCTCGTCCGGTCCGGTCTCACCCATCCCCGCGATGAGGAAGCGCGCACCGGGGATGGCTCGCAGGACGGCGGGCACGGCACCGAGCAGCACCGCGAGCCCCTTGCGCGGCTCGTCGAGCCGGCCCAGGAACGCGATCGTGGGTGCCTCGGGCGTTCCCGTCCACCGTGCGTCGGGCTCGGCGTCGACGTACTGCTGCGTGTAGACGCCGTTGGGCACCACGACGGCGTCCCCGCCGAGGTGCTCGATGAGCGTGCGCCGCGCGTCCTCGGACACGGCGATGCGCGCACCGACCTTCTCGAGCGTGGGCCGCACGAGCGGGTAGGCGGCCTGGAGCGTGCGCGACCGCACCTGGGCGGAGTGGAAGGTCGTGACGATGGGCCCGTCCGCGATCCACAGCGCGAGCATCCCGACGCTCGGCGTCACGGGCTCGTGCAGGTGCAGCAGGTCGAACTTCCCTGCGCGCAGCCACCGGCGCACGCGTGCGGCCGTGACGGGCCCGAAGGTCATGCGCGCGACGGCCCCGTTGTAGCGCACCGGGATGGACCGGCCCGCGGCCGTGACGTACTCCGGCACGGGCGTCTCGTCCTCCGCGGGGGCGAGCACCGAGACGTGGTGCCCGCGCGCGATGAGCGCCTCGGCGAGGTCCCGGATGTGGAACTGCACTCCCCCGGGCACGTCGAACGAGTACGGGCTCACGATGCCGATCCGCAGCGCACCCTTCGGGCTCATCGGGCCTCTCCGCTCGTTGTCGCGCGCACGTAGCGCTCCGGGTCCAGGTCAGCCACGAACACCTTCTGCAGCATGTGCCAGTCCTGCGGGTGCGCGGCGATGTCTCCCGCGACGGCGTCGACCCAGGCCTGGGTCACGTGGCGCACCCGGTCCTCCTTCGCGACGTCCGCGGGCAGCTCGACGGCGGGGTGGAAGCGCAGCACGATGCCCCAGCGCGACCCGGCCGCACGACGGCGCGCGCCGTGCAGCCGCTCGTAGAAGATGCCCGTGGGCACCACGGGGGTCCCGGTCGCGATACCGAGGGCCGCGGGGCCGACGGCCACGCTCGAGCGCTCGCCGAACAGGTCCACCTCGGCGCCGCGCGCCGTGAGGTCGCGGTCTGCGAGGAGCGGCACGAGCTGGCCACCGCCGCGCACGATCCGCACGAGCTGGCGGAACACGTCGGCTCCGCGCTCGAGGGGGACGACGGCGATCCCGATGCCCTCGCGCAGCGCGACGAACTCCTCGAACAGCTCGCGAGGCTCGAGCACCTCCGCGACGGACGTGACGGGGGCCAGCTCCCGTGACGCCCACGCCCCGGCGAGGTCCCAGTTGCCCATGTGCGTCAGGGCGAGCACCACGGAGCGGCCTTGCTCGAAGTACTCCTGGACCGCCTCGTGCCCCTCGGGACGCACGCGCGCCGTCAACTGGTCCGGGGTGAGCTTGTGCACCTCGAAGATCTCGGCGTAGTACCGCAGGTAGGACGCCATGCCCGCGCGGCTGAGCCGGCGCAGGCCCCGTGGGTCGAGATCCGGGCGCACCCGGCGCAGGTTCTCCTCGAGCTGGCGCACCCCGCCCAGGCGCGCGACCCAGGCCACGAACGCGGCGACGGCGCACGCGGCGCGCACGAACCAGGCGGGAGCGCGCTGGGCGAGGCGCCAGACGCGCGCGAACGCGGTCCCCGACATCAGGCCTTCTCTCGCAGCTGCGCCCGCACGGCGGCCGCGCGCTGCCCGATCGTGATGAGCGCGGCGAGGCTCAGCAGGCCGAGCGCGATCGTGAGGACGAGCACGGGCGCCCCCATGCCCACCACACCCGTCGCGACGAGCACCACGGCGAGCCGGTCGGCACGCTCGGCGATCCCGACGTTCGCCGTGAGCCCGAGCCCTTCTGCGCGCGCTCGCGCGTACGGCACCACGGACCCCAGCACGAGCGCCGTGAGCGCGAGGAGAGCCGTGATCCGCGAGTCGCCCGGTCCTGTGAACCACACGACGAGGCCCGCGAAGATCGCGGCGTCCGCCACCCGGTCGAGCGTCGAGTCGAGGAACGCGCCCCACGGCCCCGAGCGACCGGACAGGCGCGCCATGGTCCCGTCGAGCGAGTCCGTGAGGACGAACAGGGCGATGACGAGGGTCCCGAGCAGGAGGTGTCCCGTCGGGTAGGCCCACAAGGCAGCCACGACGACGACGACGGTCCCCGCGACCGTCACGGCGTCGGGACTCACCCCTCGGGCGAGCAGGAATCGCGCGACGGGGGTCGCGACCTTCGTGGCCACGCCACGCAGACGGTTCAGCACAGGCTCGTCCCCTCAGCCGTCCGTGCCCGCACCCGGCCAGGCCGCGGCGAGGCGCTCGCGCGTGGCCCCGAGCAGCTCGGGGAGCGACTTGGTGCGCGCGACGATGGGCAGGAAGTTCGAGTCGCCCGACCACCGCGGCACGGCGTGCTGATGCACGTGGCCCGTGATCCCGGCGCCGGCCACCGCGCCGAGGTTCATGCCCAGGTTCACGCCGTCGGCCCCGTACGCGCCCCGCAGCACGCGCACCGCCGTCTGCGTGAGCTCCGCCATCTCGACGAGCTCCGCGCGCTCGAGGTCCGCGTAGTCCCCCACGTGGCGATACGGGCACACGAGCACGTGCCCGGTGTTGTACGGGTACCGGTTGAGCACCACGTACGACGTCACGCCGCGCGCGACGACGAGACCCTCGGCGTCATCGAGCGAGGGGATCACGCAGAACGGGCAGTCCTTCGTGTCCTTGGCTCCTTCGACGGGCCGTGCGGGTCCGTCGATGTACGTCATCCGGTGCGGGGTCCACAAACGCTCGAAGCCGTCTGGCTCGCCTCCGAGGACGTCACCGGCCGAGGGATCGCCGTCGGGCACCGTCACGTCAGTCGCCCGCCCTGGTGCGGACGGCAGCCACGATGCGCTCGATCGCCTCGTCGACCGGCACGCCGTTGTCCTGCGTCCCGTCGCGGAACCGGAAGGAGACCGCCCCGGCCTCGGCGTCCTCACCGCCCGCGATGAGCACGAAGGGCACCTTCTGGGTCGCCGCGGTGCGGATCTTCTTGCCGAAGCGGT
>JAAYZM010000285.1 GCA_012514835.1 Actinomycetales bacterium | reverse complement strand
CTGGGGTACAGCAGGTTCAGCACGGGCATCGCGGCGACGCGGCCCGCGACACCGCGCTCGATGGAGTGGTCGGTGCGGAACTGCAGCGGCGCTGCGGCGACCTGCGTGTAGTCCCGATCGATCTCGGCCTCGGCGAGTGTCCGTCGCTCTGCCTCGTAGCTGAGCATGACGGCGATCGCCTTGGGGACCACGGCCCACGCGGAGAACACGAGTCGCTTCGTGAACGTGCGCAGCCGCTCCTCGGCATAGGCGCCATCGAGCGTGTAGTACGGCAGTGACGGCGGTAGCCAGGCGAGCTGCCACGCGCCGGAGTCGAGCACGTCGTGGCTCAGTCCGCGCAGCTTGGCGTTGCCGGGGTCGATCTGCCGGTAACGCTGCACGTCCTGCCAGTCGAGGAGCCCTCGAGCCCCGTCGAGCAGTTCCACGAGCTCACCATCTCCGGCGTCAGCGGCCGCCTCGAAGGACCTGCGGATGGCGTAGGTGCTCTTCTCCATGAGGTTGAGTGCGTAGGGCGCGGAGCGCCAGTACTCGAACACGTCGTGGCGGTCCACGTGGCGCGCGATCGCGTCGAAGGTGCGCCACGCGTGGATGTCGTGCGCGTCGAGGCGCACCCCGGGCAGGTCCTTGGCCACGAGCATCCCGTCCCGGTCCGGCGTCGAGGAGAGCCGCTCCGTGCGAGACATCACGCGCCGCAGCTCGTGCTCGACGCGGTCGCGCGCCGCGCGTGCCTCGTCGAGGGGCCCCCCTGCGACGAGCGCCTCGCGGAGAGCACGCAGGTCACGTTCGACGACGGCGGTTCGTTCCGCACCTGCGAGGAAGCGCACCGTCTGCGTGAAGTCGCGGTAGTGGTCCTCCCCGCTGGGCTCGTCGGGCAGGGTGTACATCTTGTAGGGCGTGGCGGACAGCAGGAGCACGCGTGCTCGCGGGTGGTCGAACACGGCACGGGCGAGCTGGGCGCCGTCGTCGGCGGCCTCGGCCCGTAGCAGGGCGCTGAAGTTCTGGAACTCGTCGAGCACCACGAGGTCCGGTTCGAGCTGGTCGACGGCGACATGGGCGAGGAGGCTCCGCAATGCGCCGATGAGGGTGAAGCGTGCGTAGTGCAGTCCGGACTCGGGGCGACGGCGCAGGTAGGTGAACTTCTCGGCGCACTCCTCGAGCTCGGTGCGCAACGGCCGGCCGCCGGGACCAGTGGCGGCGTCGACCGCAGCGCCGAGGCGCGCGCACATCTCGTCGTCGATGTCCTTGAGGTAGTGGCGTTGGAAGTCCCGGAGGTAGCGGCGGAAGTTCTCCGGGCCGACGTTGCCCTGGAAGAACTTGCGCCACCGCACCGACCCCGTGATCTCGCTTCCCCACGCCTTGGCGAGCATCCAGTACAGGAGCACCCGTTCGGGTGCGGCACCGCCGGCCTGCCCGACGTGGAACGAGGTGCCGGGGGTGAACGACACGAAGTTGACGTGGGGGAGCTCGCCGCTGCTGTCGCTCTGCAGCGACTTCATCGCTCGCGGGAGCAGGGTCAGCCGGTCGGCATGCTCGACCGCGCGCCCGCCCACGACGTTGAGCCGGCGCAGGTTCTGCTTGGCGATCTGCTGGTTGGAGCAGATGTACACGACGTTGATGCGGTCCTGGGTGCGTGCCAGGTGCTCGACCGCCTTGGCGATGACGCCCTTGGCGACCATCGTCTTGCCGAGCCCCACCTCGTCCGCCACGAGGAACCGCGAGACGCCGTCGTCGGAGGTGTAGAGCCGGTCGAAGGCGTACTCGACGCTCGCGCGCTGGAAGTCCTTGAGGCTCCCCATGACGGTGGCCGCACGCTCGGCCGGGGTGAGGTTCATGACTGCAGCTCCTCGTGGGCTTGCCAGACGGCGTCCCACATCGCGTCGAAGCCCTCCGGCACGAGTTCTTCGGCGTTCGGCAGGGACCGCAGGTCAGCCACGAGCCCTGCCACACGGGCGAGCGCCTCGGGATCGCGGCCCGCAGCGCGCACGAGCGGCTCGAACAGCGCGATGCTCGGAGCCGCTGCGGCACTGCCCCATCCCGCGCTGCCATTGCCGTCGGTGCCCGCCAACTCGGTCAGCAGCGCGTCGTAGCTCGGGTCGCCCAACAGGAACACGAGGTAGCGCAGCACGTCGCGACGGCTCGCGAGGGCAGACAGCAGAGCGTCCTTGCGGCGGTCGCCGACGGCGCCGCGCAGCTCCGCATTGAGCACGCAGCGCCTCGTCACCGTGCCCGACGTGGTCTCGACGACGACGAACGGCGTCACGTTCTCCGGGGCAAGAGTCCACTGCACCGTCTCGGCCAGATCACGTGACTGCGCCGAATCCGGCAAGGACAAGAGCCGCACGCGCGTGGGGCCGGGGACGTCGTCAGGCACGGCAAGCGTCAAGGTCGCAGAGACCTGATCGTCGCCGACGACGGCGATCTCGAGGGCAGGGGCGCTCGCGGCAAGTGCGTGGTGGAACAGTTCGAGTCGACGGCCCGTGGCGTAGTCGTCATCGGGGGCCTCGGCGTCGGGGAGGACGGTGTACGGCGCGAGGACCTGGAGCAGTCCAGGGGCTTGCGCGGGGCCGTCGAGCGTCGCAGCCACCCCGCAGGCGCGGGTGGGGCCGCGCAGCACGGCGTCGAACTCGACGTTGGACCGCCACGCCGCACCCGTGAGGTTGGCGGAGCCGGTGATCGTGACGGACTGACCGCCCGCCTCGTCGATCACGAACGTCTTGGCGTGCAGTCCTGTGCTGCGCTCGAGGAATCCGTCCCTGCCCAAGGCCTCGTGATCGCCGTCGTCGGCGGGGTCGTCCGCGCTCGCCTCGCTCTCGAGGGTGTCGTCGCCGCCGGGCTCGGTGGTCTCGGCGAGGGGTTCGAGGACGTAGGTCGACCAGCCCTCGACGGTGTCGGTGCCGAGGGCGTCGAGCGAGTCGGCGCGGGAGACGAGGGTGCGCTCGGGGGCGATCGCGGCAAGGTCGCGCACGGCGCCCCGAGTGAGGAACGGACTGATCGCGAGGAGGCGCCTGGCGGTGGCGGGGAAGGGCCACGTCTGGCCACCGGAGGTGCCAATGGGTACCAGCTCGCCCGAGGTGAATGGTGCGGGCGCGGCCAGCATGACCTTCGCGAGGGTGGCGGCGAGGTCCCCGACCTGACGGGTGCGCTCCTCGGAGAGTGGACGCAGAGTGAGCCGGGGGAGGGCTTGCACGAACTCGGCGGCGGGGGCGGCGGCGATGGTGCCGTCCGGCGACTCGTCGAGCACGAGTGCGGTGTCCCACGAGCGGTCGAACGTGAGATTGCGGCTGAGCACCACGACGCGGTGGCGCTGCTCACCCGACGGTGCCCTGAAGCGCAGTACCCAGATTTTCGGGTGGAAGATCCCGCCCTCGGAGGGAGCGGCAACCTCGGCCACGCCGTCCTCGATGAACGTCATGATGCGCCGGTAGGCGGGCACGTGGATGCCACCGGCCTGGCAGAACACCGTGGTGTGATCAGCGTGGCGGCGCACCGCGTCGAGCAGCCGCACCGGGTCCTGCGGTTCGCCGGACTCGAGCTCGTCCGCGACGGCGAACGCGAGCGGCACGGCCAGCAGCGAGGTGAGGTCGAGGGAGTACGTCGTGCCGACGGCGACCTCGACACGGAACCCGGCCGGTGGGCGCAGCGCCTCCGTCAGGACGACGCGCACCTCAGGAGCAAGCGTCACGACGGCCTCCGCGCCGCGTACAGGTCCTGCAGGTGACGTTGGGTGACATCCCAGCGGTAGTCGAGGCGGACCAGGCCGCTCCTACCGTTCCAGCGGTCGAGCGCGGACTGGTTGCTCAGGCGTGCACGCGTGCCCTTGAGACGGTGCTCGCGCGACTCGATGAGGCGGGCCGCCGAGGTGTTGTGCTCGACGTGAGCGTCGTGACTGATGATGTCGATCCACCCGTCCACGAAGAGGCGCGTCTGCACGTTCAGGTTCGGGTTGTGGGCGTGAATGGTCGCCCACCAGGCGGTGCGGTCCCAACCGTCGAGCGCGCCGGTGGTGGCGAGCTCACCGCGCCACTCCTCCAGGGCGACCTCGTACCGCGCGACGTGCTCGTTGTCCGGGTCGGTGATGGCGCGCTTGCGGGCGACGAGGAGGTTGTACAGCAGCGCAGCGCCGAAGATCGCCGTGTGGAAGCGGCGAGCATGATCCACCGTCTGTTGGAGGTCTTCGGGTGCTTCGTGGAGGTTGTCGAGCTGCCACGGAAGGTCCACGGGAAGCGCGGGCTCGTGGTGGATGAGCCAGGAGAGCAGGGAGCCGCGCGTCGCGGCAGCGATCCGGTCGGAGAGGTACTGCTCCTCAGCGGGGGTGAGCGCGAAGTCGACG
>JAAYZM010000284.1 GCA_012514835.1 Actinomycetales bacterium | reverse complement strand
CCTGGGTGCGGTGAAGGAGCAGAACGGCGCGGCGATGTCGCTCGGCCGCGTCTCGACCTTCCTCGACGTCTACCTGCAGCGCGACCTCGACGCGGGGCTGCTCACGGAGACCGAGGCGCAGGAGATCATCGACGACTTCGTGATCAAGCTGCGGATCGTGCGCTTCCTGCGCACGCCCGAGTACGACGCCCTGTTCTCGGGCGAC
Organism: Actinomycetales bacterium; assembly: GCA_012514835.1. GTDB lineage: Bacteria > Actinomycetota > Actinomycetes > Actinomycetales > Cellulomonadaceae > JAAYZM01. Next base: position 13,012 of record JAAYZM010000284.1, on the reverse strand, counting down.
CCGACGTGGGTCACCGAGTCGATCGCCGGGATCGGCGAGGACGGTCGCCCGCTCGTCACGAAGAGCTCGTTCCGCTTCCTCAACACGCTCTACAACCTCGGCCCGGCCCCCGAGCCGAACCTCACCGTGCTGTGGATCCCGGCCCTGCCGCAGGGCTTCAAGGACTTCTGCTCGCAGGTCTCGATCGACACCTCGTCCATCCAGTACGAGTCCGACGAGCTGCTGCGCGGCTCTTTCGGCGACGACACCGCGATCGCGTGCTGCGTCTCCGGGATGCGCGTGGGCAAGCAGATGCAGTTCTTCGGGGCGCGGGTGAACCTCGCCAAGGCGCTGCTCTACGCGATCAACGGCGGCCGCGACGAGGTCTCCGGCAAGCAGGTCGCGCCGGTCACCGAGGCCGTGGCGGGCGACGTGCTCGACTACGACGACGTCCGCGCGAAGTTCGACGTCCTCATGGACTGGCTCGCCGAGACCTACGTCGACGCCCTCAACTGCGTGCACTTCATGCACGACAAGTACGCGTACGAGCGGCTCGAGATGGCGCTCCACGACCGCGAGATCCTTCGCACCATGGCGTGCGGGATCGCCGGGCTGTCCGTCGTCGTCGACTCGCTCTCCGCGATCAAGTACGCGAAGGTGACGCCCGTGCGCGACGAGACGGGCCTCGTGGTCGACTACGTCACCGAGGGCGAGTTCCCGGCCTTCGGCAACGACGACGACCGTGCCGACGAGATCGGCGTCGAGCTCGTGGCGGCGTTCATGGAGAAGGTGCGCGCCCAGCCCACCTACCGGAACGCGGTCCACACGCAGTCGGTCCTGACCATCACGTCCAACGTCGTCTACGGCAAGGCCACGGGCCACACGCCTGACGGTCGCCGCGCGGGCGAGCCCTTCGCCCCGGGCGCCAACCCGATGAACGGCCGCGACACGCACGGCATGCTCGCCTCGGCGCTGTCCGTCGCGAAGCTCCCGTTCGACGAGGCGCAGGACGGCATCTCGCTCACCAACACGGTGGTGCCGAGCGGCCTGGGCCGCACGCGCGAGGAGCAGGTCACGAACCTCACGGGCCTCCTGGACGCCTACATGGGCTCCGAGGGCTTCCACATGAACGTCAACGTGCTCAATCGCGAGACGCTCGAGGACGCCATGGAGAACCCCGAGAAGTACCCGCAGCTCACCATCCGGGTCTCGGGTTACGCCGTGAACTTCGTGCGGCTCACGCGCGAGCAGCAGCTCGACGTCCTGTCCCGCACCTTCCACGGCTCGGTGTAGGCAAGGCCATGACGACGACGACGGCGGTCCCCACCACCGCGGTGGTGGACGTACCCCTCGAGCTCCCCTCGGGCCGGCGCGCAGGTGCCGGTACCGCGGGCCTCGGGGCGGTCGACATGGCCCGCAGCAGCGAGCTGCTCGCCCGCATGCGCGTGGGCGAGATCGGCTCCGTGCACTCGTGGGAGCTCGTCACCGCCGTCGACGGACCGGGCACGCGCCTCACGGTGTTCATGGCGGGCTGCCCGCTGCGGTGCCTGTACTGCCACAACCCCGACACGTGGAAGATGCGTGACGGCAAGGCCGTCGAGTTCGACGCCCTCATGGGCCGCATCGCGCGCTACCGGGGCGTGTTCTCCGCGACGGGCGGCGGGCTCACGATCTCGGGCGGCGAACCCCTCCAGCAGCCCGCGTTCGTGGGGCGAGTCCTCGCGGCCGCCAAGCAGCTCGGGATCCACACGACGATCGACACGTCGGGCTTCCTGGGTGCCTCGTGCACCGACGAGATGCTCGACAACCTCGACCTCGTGCTCCTCGACGTGAAGTCCGGCGACCCGGACACGTACCGCAAGGTCACGGGCCAGCGCCTGCAGCCCACCCTCGACTTCGGGCGGCGGCTCTCCGAGCGCGGCGTCGAGACATGGATCCGCTTCGTGCTCGTCCCGGGACTCACGGACGACGTCGCCAACGTCGAGAAGGTCGTCGAGTACGCGGCGTCGTTGTCGAGCGTCACGCGCGTCGAGGTGCTCCCGTTCCACCAGATGGGGACGGACAAGTGGGAGTCCCTCGGGATCCGCTACGAGCTCGCGGACACCGAGCCGCCGAGCCCTGAGCTCGTCGAGCGCGTGCGCGGGCAGTTCCGGGCCCGCGGGCTCACGGTCTACTGAGCCGCTCGCCGCTGTCAGCTGCGCGCGACGTTCGCCATGCCGTCGGCGAGCAGCCGACTGCCGAGCACGCGCTCGGAGACCCCCTCGCGGTCCAGGAGCGGGGCGAGCCCGCCGTTCGCGATGGGCCAGCCTGCCCCGAGGATCATGCACAGGTCGATCGCAGAGACGTCGGTGACCACGCCCTCGTCGAGCATGGTCCCGAGCTCCTCGGCCAGACCGTCGAGCACGCGGGCGCGCACGCCTTCCTCGTCGAGCGGGGTCCCGCCGCCGGGGAACGCCGACTGGATCGCGGGGTCCACGGACCCGTCCTTGAGCGAGAGCCGCGTCCCGGAGTCCCGCAGGGAGGCGAGCCCGGGGGACAGCGGGAACCGTTCGCCCAGCTCGGTGTGCAGCGTCTCGAGCACGTGGAGCGCGACGGCCACGCCCACGAGGTCGAGCAGCTTGAACGGCCGCATGGGCAGGCCCACGGGGTCGAGGGCGCGGTCCGCGACCTCGACGGGCGTGCCCTCCTCGACCGTCGCGGCGACGTCACCGAGCAGGCGCAGCAGCAGCCGGTTCACCACGAACCCGGGCCGGTCCGCGACGCCCACGGCCGTCTTCCCGAGTGCCTGGGCCACGGCGAAGGCCGTCGCGAGAACCTCGGGCGACGTCGCGTCGGTACGGACCACCTCGACGAGGGGCATTTGGGCCACGGGGTTGAAGAAGTGCAGGCCCACCACGCGCGAGGGGTCAGCGAGGTGCGCGCCCATCTGTGTCACGGACAGCGCCGAGGTGTTGGTCGCGAAGATCGTTCCCGGGCCCACGAGCGGCTCGAGCTCGGCGAACACGCGCTGCTTGACGGACAGCACCTCGGTGACGGCCTCGATGATCAGGTCGGCCCCCGCGAGCGCGGCCAGGTCGGTCGTCACGGTGCACGCGGCCACCAGCCGGGCGGCGTCGTCGTCGGACAGCCTTCCCTTGGCGCGCAGGCCCTCGACCTGCGCCTCGATCGAGGCGCGACCCGCCGCGACGCGCTCGTCGTCGAGGTCGCGCAGGATCACGGGGACCCGCAGCCGGCTCGCGAGCAGGACGGCGAGCTGCGTGGCCATGAGGCCCGCGCCGACGATCCCGACGGAGCGCACCTCGCGGGCGACCGAGAGGTCCGGAGCGCCGAGGGGCGCCTTCGCGGCGCGCGTGGTCAGGTCGAACGCGTAGAGCGCGGCGTGCAGGCCGTCGGACACGAGGAACTCCTCGAGGGCGGCGTCCTCGAGCGCGAAGTGCGTGTCGCGGTCGTTCTCCCGTGCGGCGGCGAGCAGCTCGAGCGTGCGGTAGGGGGCCTTGCGGGCGCCGCGGAGCCGGGCGTCGAGGCGCACCCGCGCCGTGTCGACGGCGGCCTGCCAGGTCTCGTCGTCGTCGAGGGGGCGGCGCGGGACGGTGACCTCGCCCGCGACGACCCGTGCGACCCACGCGAGCGCGTCGTCGAGGAAGGTCGCGCGGGCGAAGGACGCGTCCGCGAGGCCCGTCGCCACGGCCGTCGCGGCATCGGTGGGGCGGTTGTTCGCGAGCGGGCGTTCGAGGGCGAGGTCGAGGCCGCCCGCGATCCCGAGGAGCCGCGGCGCGAGGTACGTGCCGCCCCACCCGGCGACGAGGCCGAGGTGCGCCTCGGGGAGCGCGAGCCGCCGGACGTCGGACGCGACGGCGCGGTACGTGCAGTGCAGCGCGACCTCGAGGCCGCCACCCAGCGCGAGCCCGTTGACGAGTGCGAACGTCGGTACCCCGAGCTCGCCGAGCAGGCGCAGCGTCGCGTGCCCGAGCTCGGCCACCTCGCGGGCCTGGGCGGACGTGCGCAGCCCGGACACGACGCGCAGGTCCGCACCGGCGAGGAAGCAGTCGCCCATGCCCGTGACGGCGAGCGCGACGATCTCGCCCGCGGCCGCGCGCTCGCGCTGCACCACGAGGGCCTCACGGAGCTCGGTCAGCCCCGCGCCCCCCATGGTCGCGGGGCGTGCGCCGTCGGACCCGTTGTCGAAGGTGAGGAGGGCGAGCGTGCCCGACCCGCCGGGGAGCTCCGCGTCGCGGACGGTCACGTGGGTCACGGTCTCGGTCATGTCATCAGCCCTTCATCGCGCCTGACAGGGGTGCCGCGACGAGCTCGACCTGCCAGGGCCGGGCGCCGCCTGCGGCGAGGAAGTCACCGACACCGCGGACGCTCGTGTCCGACGGCGGGCTCCAGCACAACCGTCGCACGAGCTCGGGGAGCGCGAGGTTCTCCACGGGCACGTTGACGCGCGCAGAGATCTCCGCGAGCGCTGCCCTGGCCGCGGCGAGGCGGGCGGCCGCTTCCGGGTCACGGTCGGGCCAGGCCCGGGCCGGTGGGACGGACTCGCCGTTGCGCGGGCCGCGGGAGGACGGCAGCGCGGACGCGGGCAGGCTCCGGGCGCGGTCGATCGCGGACTGCCACAGGTCGGCGCGGCGCCGGGTGCCCTTCCCTGCGAACTCGGGCAGGGCCACGAGCTCCGCGACGGTCTTCGGCTTGGCCTTGGCCGCGGCGACGATCGCGCGGTCGGGCAGGACGCGCCCCGGCGCGATGTCGCGGCGTCGGGCGGACTCGTCGCGGGCGAGCCACAGCTCGCGCACCACGGCGAGCTCGCGGGTATCGCGCACGGCGTGCATTCCGGAGGTGCGGCGCCACGGGTCGACGCGCGGCGGTGGCGGGGGAGCGGTGCGCACGGCCTCGAACTCCTCGAGGGCCCACTCGAGCTTCCCGGCGGCCTCGAGCCGCTCCGCGACGGCGTCCCGCAGCGCGACGAGCACCTCGACGTCGAGCGCCGCGTAGCGCAACCACTCGGTGGGCAGCGGGCGCGTGGACCAGTCCACGGCGGAGTGCTCCTTCGCGAGACCGAGGCCGAGCAGCTCGGCCACGACGGTTGCGAGACCCACGCGCTCGAGCCCGAGGATGCGTGCCCCGAGCTCGGTGTCGAAGACGCTCGTAGGCCACAGTTGCTGCTCGCGGAAGCCGGGGAGGTCCTGCGATGCGGCGTGGAGCACGAACTCGACGCCGACGAGGGCATCGCTCATCGGCGAGAGGTCCGGCACGGCGACGGGGTCGATGAGGGCCGTGCCCGCCCCGGCCCGGCGGAGCTGGACCAGGTACGTGCGCTGACCGTAGCGGTAGCCAGAGGCGCGCTCGGCGTCGCTCGCCACGGGCCCCGAGCCCTGGGCGAACGCCGCGACGGCCTCCGCGAACGCCGCGGGCGTGTCGATGACCGGGGGGATGCCGTCCGCGGGTTCGGCCAAGGGGACGACCGCGGGGCGGGCGTCGTCGGGCTCCGGGACCTCGTCGTCGGTCAGGACCTGCATGCTTCCACGGTAGTTCGTCGCGCGGCGTGCTCCGGTCAGGCGCGACTCAGGCGCGGCTCAGATGAGGCCGCGACGCAGTGCCACGGCCACGAGAGCGGCGCGGTCCCCGGTGCCGAGCTTGCGTGCGATCCGGGCGAGATGGCTCTTCACGGTGAGCGCGGAGAGCTCAAGGGTCTCGCCGATCGCGCGGTTCGACTGTCCCTCCGCAACGAGAGCCAGGACGGACAGCTCGCGCGCCGTGAGCGGGGGCGTCGCGGGGGCCAGGGTCGGCTCGGGCATCACGGCCCCGAGGTTCGACAGGTCACGGGACTGCTCGATCGCCACAGCGCCGCGCACCCCGCCGAGCAGGAGCTGGACCAGCTCGCGGGCCTCGCTGCGCCGCGCGAGGACGAGCGCCTGGTGGTTTCCGTGCCGCCGCAGGTTGCGGGCGATCGCGCTGCCCTCGCCCGTGGTGATCTGGGGCACCACGATGCACAGGCTGCCCGGCCGTGTGCCCGCCACCCGGCTCGGCCCCGGCACATGGGGGCGTACGCGCACGTCCGTGGTGGTCACTCCGGGCACTTCCTCAGGGCAGGGGACAACAGTCTCTTCCCTGAGTTATCTCGGGTTCCGAGGCCCCCGACTTGAGCGCGCGGGCCCTTTCGGTCAGCGGCGCGGCGCGAGCGCGGTGACGCCGTCGGGCAGCGGGGGCAGCCCGGCGCCCGTGCACAGCAGGGTGCCCCAGGCCTCGAGGTGGTTCGCGAGCTCGGGGTCGCGCGGTGTCCACGAGGCCCGCAGCTCGAGCTCGACCTCGCCCTCGCGTTCGACGAGCACCCCGAAGGTGTCCGACATGACGCGGGTGACCGTGCCGCCGAGGTTGGTGTACGCGACGCCCGACTCCTCGAGGGCGTCCTCGAGCCACGTCCATGCGACGTGGGACAGCAGCGGGTCGATGGCGAGCTCGTCCTCGACCGCCGCGCGCAGCAGCGTGACGACGCGCAGCGTCCCTTCCCACGCGTCCTGGCCCGCCGGGTCGTGCAGCACCACGAACCGACCTGACGCCAGCTCGGCACCCTCGCTCGTGCGGCGGGGGCGGACCTCGCCCGTGAGAGCCACCGAGTACGGCGCGATCCGTCCGGGGGCTGGCACCTCTTCGAGGTGGATCTCGGGGCGCAGCCGGGCCGCGCGCAGGCTGTGCAGGACCCGCACGAAGTCTTCTGGAACCGCGCTGAGATCAGTCTCGGTCACATGGCGAGCCTAGGCGCCTCGTGGTAACGGTGCCGTGGCGGCGCGCCGGAACGTGTCTCACGGGTCCGACGGCGAGGCGCCGGGGAACGTTGCGGCGATAGAGTCGACGGTGGCCGGGCAGGCCGTCCCCCCTCGTCGAAGGAGCTCTTCCGATGTCTACCGCGTCCGCACAGATCGGCGTCACCGGCCTCGCCGTGATGGGCCGCAACCTCGCCCGCAACCTCGCGCGCAACGGCTTCGTCGTCGCGGTGCACAACCGGTCTGCCGCGCGCACGCACTCGCTCGTCGCGGACCACGGCGACGAGGGGACCTTCGTGCCCTCGGAGTCCCTCGAGGACTTCGTCGCGAGCCTCGCGCGCCCCCGCAAGGTCATCATCATGGTCAAGGCCGGCGGCCCCACGGACGCCGTCATCGACGAGCTCGTGCCCCTCCTCGAAGAGGGCGACATCGTGATCGACGCGGGCAACGCGCACTTCCCCGACACGCGCCGCCGTGAGGCCGCGCTCGCCGCGAAGGGCCTGCACTTCGTCGGCACGGGCGTCTCGGGCGGCGAGGAGGGCGCGCTGCTGGGCCCGAGCATCATGCCCGGTGGCTCGCGCGAGTCCTACGAGTGGCTCGGCCCGATCCTCGAGAAGATCTCCGCGAAGGTCGACGGCGTGCCGTGCTGCACGTACGTGGGCCCGGACGGTGCGGGCCACTTCGTGAAGATGGTCCACAACGGCATCGAGTACGCGGACATGCAGCTCATCGCGGAGGCGTACGAGCTGATCCGCCTCGGCACGGGCGCGAGCGCTCCGGAGATCGGCGAGATCTTCGCCGAGTGGAACACCGGCGACCTCGAGTCCTTCCTCATCGAGATCTCCGCCGAGGTGCTGCGGCACACGGACGCGTCGACCGGCAAGCCCTTCGTCGACATCGTGCTGGACCAGGCCGAGCAGAAGGGCACGGGCCGCTGGACGGTCCAGAACGCCCTCGACCTCGGCGTGCCGATCACGGGCATCGCGGAGGCAACCTTCGCCCGGGCGCTCTCGGGCTCCGTGCCGCAGCGCGAGGCCGCTCAGGGCACCCTCGTGGCGGACGCCGCGCCGTGGTCCGTCGAGGACCGTGCCGCCTTCGTCGAGGACGTGCGCCTCGCGCTGTACGCCTCGAAGGTCGTGGCCTACTCGCAGGGCTTCGACCAGATCGCGGCGGCGAGCGAGGAGTACGGCTGGGACATCGACCGCGGTGCGATGGCGCGCATCTGGCGCGGTGGCTGCATCATCCGGGCCCGGTTCCTCAACCGCATCACGGAGGCGTACGAGCGCAACCCCGGGCTCGCGCTGCTGCTCGCCGACCCGTACTTCACCGAGCAGGTGGGCCAGGGCGTCGCGGCGTGGCGCCGGGTCGTCTCGCAGGCCGCGCTGCACGGGGTCGCGACCCCGGCGTTCTCCTCGTCGCTCGCGTACTACGACGGCGTGCGCGCAGAGCGCCTGCCCGCGAACCTCATCCAGGCCCAGCGTGACTTCTTCGGTGCGCACACGTACCGCCGCACCGATCGCGAGGGGACGTTCCACACGGAGTGGTCGGCCGACCGCACCGAGTCCGAGGCGTGAGCAGCCCCTGGCTCCAGCCGGTCATCCTCGGCGGGGACATCGGGGCGTACAGCCTCGCGCGTACGTTCCACGAGGCGTACGGAGTGCGCTCCGTGGTGGTCTCGAGCGCGTCGACGGGACTCGTGCGCCACTCGGCCGTCCTCGAGTCCGTGGTCGAGCCACGCATGGACGACGACGACGTCCTCGTGGCGCGGCTGCTCGAGATCGCGGACCAGCACGCCGGACGCGAGCTGATCCTGCTCGGGAGCGCGGACTGGCTCGTGCGCGCCGTCGTCGTGAACCGGGAGCGCCTCGAAGGGCGCTATGTCGTGCCCTACGTGCCCCTCGACGTGCTCGACCGGGTCACGGACAAGGCGGGGTTCTCGGCGCTGTGCACCGAGCTCGACATCGCGCACCCGCAGACGGTCGTGGTGGAGGTGGGCGCCCACGCGGACCTCGACACCTCGGCCCTGACGTTCCCCGTGATCGCGAAGGCGGGCAGCACGGCGGGGTATCACCTCGTCGAGTTCGCGGGGAAGAAGAAGGTCTACACGGTGGCCTCGCACGCCGAGCTCGTCGCGCTCCTGGACCAGGTGGCCGCAGCGGGGTACTCCGGCACGTTCCTCGTGCAGGACTTCATCCCCGGGGACGACTCGCAGATGCGCATCCTCACGTGCTTCTCGGACCGTGCGGGCACCGTGCGCTTCGCGTCCTTCGGCCACGTGCTCCTCGAGGAGCACACCCCGGGCGCGCTCGGGAACCCGGCCGCGATCATCACCGAACCGAACCCCCAGGTGGTGGCCCAGGCCGTGCGGCTGCTCGAGCACATCGGGTGGACGGGCTTCTCGAACTTCGACCTCAAGGTGGACCCGCGCGACGGGCGCACCGTGTTCTTCGAGCTCAACCCGCGGCTCGGCCGCTCCAACTACTACGTCACGGCGGCAGGTCGGAACACGGCCGAGGCGTACGTGCGCGAGTACCTCGAGCAGCGCGCGGGCCTCGAGCGCGAGGACGGCACGGGGCTCGTGGAGCAGCAGGCCACGCACCTGTACACCGTGCTGCCGCGACCGCTCTTGCTGCGCTACGTGTTCGACCGCGCGCTGCGTGGCCGCGCCCGCGGGCTGTTCCGTCAGCGGCGCGTGTCGAACCCCCTGTGGTACTCCGCGGAGCGCCACCCGCGGCGCATCGCGTACGTGATCGCGAACCAGGTCAACCAGTTCCGCAAGTTCGCGCGGCACTACCCGCTCAGCGCGCTCGAGAAGGCACAATGGCGCCCGTGAGCAACCTCGTGGGCGTCATCGGGGGCGTGGGGCCGCTCGCGACCGCGTACTTCCTCGACATGGTGGTGCGCCTCACGCAGGCCGAGCGGGACCAGGACCACGTGGACCTCATCGTGTTCAACCACGCATCGATCCCCGACCGCACGGCCTTCGTGGTGGGGGACTCCGAGGAGAACCCCGGGCCGGTGATGGCCCAGGACGCCCGCCGGCTCGAGGCGTTCGGCGCGGAGCTGCTCGTGCTGCCGTGCAACACGGCCCACACCTTCACTGAGGAGATCGCCCGCTCGGTGCGGATCCCCCTCGTGAGCATCGTGGAGGAGACGATCGACGAGGCCCAGCGGCGCGTGCCAGGCCTCGCACGTGCGGGGATCCTCGCGACCACCGGCACGGTCCGGTCCGAGGTCTACCACCGAGCACTCCGGGCCCGAGGTGTCGAGCCTCTCGTCCCCGACGACGCGGGCCAGGCCGCCGTGATGGAGATCATCTACGAGCAGGTCAAGGCAGGGCGGCCCGTCGACCTCGAGGCGCTGCGCACCGTGGTCGCGAGCCTCGTGTCCGACGGCGCCCAGGTGGTGCTGCTCGGGTGCACGGAGCTGTCCGTCGTGGCCCAGGACGAGGACCTCCTCGCTGACCCGCTCTACGTCGACTCGCTCGACGTGCTCGCGCGCGCCACGATCACCCGCGCGGGCAGACAGGTGCGCACGGACCTCAGCAGCTGAACGACCAGCGGGCCAGCACCGTGGAACCCTCCACGAGCACGTGCTCGAGGTGGGCGGAGCGCGGTGGGTCGAACCACTCGTGCGCGGCGACGATGCGCGGTGGGTGCCCGCCCACGAGCTGAGGCGAGGTCGTCAGGCACAGCTCGTCCACGAGGTTCGCCGCCAGGAGGCTCGCGAAGAGGTGCGGGCCGCCCTCGGTCAGCACCCGGGAGAGCTCGCGGCCGGCGAGATCGACCAGCACTGCACCGAGGTCGACCTCGTGCTCGCCGTGCACGAGCACCCGTTCGGCACCGACCCGCTCCCTGAGCTCGTCGAGGCGCAGGCAGCCCGCGTGCGTCACCACGAGCGGGGGGCGCTGCGATCCCAGGAGCCGCTCGCTGAGGATCCCGGACCGGGTCACGACGGCGAGCTCGAGGTCGGGCGCGAGCCCGAGTGCCGCCCGTGCGGCCGCGAGCCGGGGTGGCACCGTGAGCTCGGCGTAGCCCTCGGTCCGGGCCGTCCCGGCGCCCAGGAGAACGACGTCCGCGAGAGCGCGCAGCGTCTCGAAGACGCGCAGGTCTGCGTCGTCGTTGATCGTGCCGGAGCGTCCGTCGTCGCCCGTCGCGGCACCGTCGACCGTCGAGACGAAGTTCGCGCGCACGCGCCCGGGGGCGTGCGCGTAGAGCCGTACGAGCTCGTCGTCGTCGAGGGGGCCCGAAGGTGTCCAGCGCTCCATCGCTCCACGCTACTGCCCGTACCCTGGGATCTCGTGACGCGCAGCACCTCGACGGGCCCGGACGAGTCGACCTCGTCGGCGGGGGACCCGCAGTCCCTGACGGGACGCCACCCCGTGGTGCCGGCCGACCGTCTGCTCGGCGCGTTCGTGCCGCCGCGGCACTTCGCGCACGACTCGTTCGACACCTACCGTCCGGACCCGGACTTCCCGAGCCAGGCCGCGGCGCGCGACCGGCTCGCCGAGCTGGCCCGCGAGGTGCTGGTGCCGCGTCGCCGCTGGGCCCGCCGCCGCGAGCCGGGTCGTGGGGTGTACCTCGACGGGGGCTTCGGGGTCGGCAAGACCCACCTGCTCGCGTCGCTCGCGCACGCCGTCGGGCCCGAGCGGACCGCGTACGGCACGTTCGTCGAGTACACCCACCTGGTGGGCGCGCTCGGTTTCGCGGCGACCGTGGACGCGCTCGCGCACCGCGCGCTCGTGTGCATCGACGAGTTCGAGCTCGACGACCCGGGCGACACCATGGTCATGTCGCGCTTGCTGCGCGAGCTCACTGACCGCGGCGTGCGGCTCGCGGCGACCTCGAACACCCTGCCCGAGTCCCTCGGTGAGGGGCGCTTCGCGGCGGAGGACTTCTTGCGGGAGATCCAGGCGCTCGCCGCGCGCTTCGACATCGTGCGCGTCGAGGGCAAGGACTACCGGCACCGCGAAGGGGTGCACGCCTCGGCTTCGACGTCCGACGACGACGTCGCCCGGCTCGCGGCCGCCACCCCGGGGGCGACCCTCGACACGTTCTCCGATCTCGTCGCCCACCTCGCGCGCGTCCACCCGTCGCGCTACGGGGCGCTCCTCGACGACGTCAGGCTCGTCGCGGTCACCGGCGTCGGCCCCGTCCCGGACCAGAACGCGGCGCTGCGCCTCGTCGTGCTCGTGGACCGGCTCTACGACCGTGACGTGCCCGTCGCGCTCGGGGGCGGGGGACCGGCCACGGTGTTCACCGAGCCGATGCTCGCGGGCGGGTACCGCAAGAAGTACCTGAGGGCGCTCTCGCGCCTCGGGGAGCTGACCGACCGGGGGAACGCCGTCGTCGGCGGTCCTGGGGCGTGATGTCCTGAGGCGCGAGTCTCAGGACCGCTCGAGCCGCGCGAGCTCCGCGGCGGGGTCGAAGTCCGCGGCGGGCCAGTCCAGGTCGAGGCCCTCGAGGGACTCGAGCACGAGCTCGGCGACGGCGAGGCGCGCGAACCACTTGTTGTCGGCGGGGATCGCGTACCACGGGGCGTGCTCCGTGCTCGTGCGGTCGAACACCGCCTGGTACGCCTCCTGGTAGGCGTCCCACTTCTCGCGCTCGTCGATGTCCCCGGGGTTGTACTTCCAGTGCTTGTCCGGGCGCTCGAGGCGCTCACGCAAGCGCGCGGCCTGCTCGTCCTTCGAGATCAGCATGGCAGCCTTGATCACCACGGTGCCCGCGTCGACCAGCTCGCGCTCGAACGCATTGATCTCCTCGTAGCGCGGCTCCCACACGTCGGGCGGGACCAGCTCGTTGACGCGCACCACGAGGACGTCCTCGTAGTGCGAGCGGTCGAACACCCCGATGCGGCCCGGGACGGGCAGGGCGTTCCGAATGCGCCACAGGTAGTGGTGGGAGAGCTCTTCGGGCGTCGGCTTGCCGAAGGACTTCAGCTGGACGCCCTGCGGGTCCACCATGCCCATGACGTGGCGCACGATCCCGCCCTTGCCGGACGTGTCCATGCCTTGCAGCACGAGGAGCACCGAACGAGTCCCGCCCGTGCGGCCGTGCGCGTAGAGGCGCTCCTGGAGCTCGGACATCTCCTCGCCGTTCTCCGCGGTGAGACTCTCCGCCTTCTTGCGGCTCCCCTCCCAGCCGGGTGTCGCCGCGGTGTCGAAGGCCGCGAAGTCGAACCCGGGCCCCACCCTCAGCGACTCGGCGGCGGGGGTGCTCCAGCGCTTGGCCATGATGGTGTCCTCTTCCTCGAGTCCGGGTCTTCGCAGG
>JAAYZM010000283.1 GCA_012514835.1 Actinomycetales bacterium | reverse complement strand
GCAGTTCTACACGATCCGCCGCATGCCGATGCCCGGCTCCGAGGCCGAGAAGGCCTTTAAGGAGCGCCAGGCGCGCAAGGCTGCTCGCAAGGGGCTGCTCTCTCGCAACGAGCCCGAGCTCATCACTCCCGCTGAGCCCGCTGTGGAGGAGAAGCCCAAGTCGGGTCAGCGGCAGCAGCCCAAGAAGCAGAGCCGGCAGAAGCGCACACAACAGCCCAAGAAGTCCGAACAGAACCCGAACCCGACCCCCGAGGAGGAGTGAGCCATGGAGACCACGCACGCCAAGGACGAAGTCACCGACGCTGAGGAGCCGAAGGCGGCCACCGGCTCGAGCGACCGTCTCGACGAGGAGGGTGAGATCGCGGCGGACTACCTCGAAGAGCTGCTCGACATCGCCGACATCGACGGGGACATCGAGATCGACGTGGAGAACGGCCGCGCGGCGGTCGAGATCCTCACCGAGGAGGGCGGCCGTGGGCTCTCGCGCCTCGTGGGTCATGACGGTGAGGTGCTCGACGCGCTGCAGGAGCTGACGCGCCTCGCGGTGCAGACGAAGACCGGTGAGCGGTCCCGCCTGATGCTCGACATCGCCGGTCACCGTGCCGACCGGAAGGCCGAGCTGGTGCGTGAGGCCGAAGAGGTCATCGCGCGCGTCAAGGAGAGCGGGCAGTCCGTCGCCCTCGAGCCCATGAACCCCTTCGAGCGCAAGGTGGTGCACGACGCCGCCGCCGCCGCCGGGCTCGTGAGCGACTCCGAGGGTGTGGAGCCCTCGCGGTACGTGGTGATCAAGCCCGCCTAGCTGTCTCTCGTCGAACGCGGCCGTCCCTCCCCCGGGGCGGCCGCGTTCGACGTTTCACGTGAAACATGCGCGGTGGTGGCGACGTTTCACGTGAAACCCGTGGCGAATCGGGACCGGAGTTTCACGTGAAACGCGTGCGGGTCACGGCAGACGTTTCACGTGAAACCGGTAGGGATAGCGGCAGACGTTTCACGTGAAACGGTGCGACCGACGGTGTCCGCGGGCGCTGCGGAAACCACGTAGATTGGGCCCGCACCATCGAACCCAGGAAGCGCAGTGACCACTCCTCCCCCTGAAGCTCCTCACAACGAGCCCATCGAGGCCGACCCGCTCGAGGGCGACCCTCGCCTCCCGGCGTACTTCGGTGACGCGTGGGCTCAGGTCGAAGGCTTCGCTCGCATGCTTCGTGGCGAGGGCGAGCTGCGCGGGTTGATCGGCCCACGGGAGCAGTCGCGGCTGTGGGAACGGCACCTGCTGAACTCTGCGGCCGTGGTGCAGCACCTGCCGAGCACCGGGCTGATCGTGGACGTCGGTTCGGGCGCCGGGCTGCCCGGCGTGGTGATTGCGGCGATGCTCCCCGACGCCGAGGTGGTGCTCCTCGAGCCCATGGAGCGCCGGACGCAGTGGCTCGAGGAAGTCGTGTCGACGCTCGGGCTCACGAACGCCCGCGTCGAGCGTGGCCGTGCCGAGGAGTACGACGGTGTGCTCGAGGCCGACGTCGTGACGGCGCGCGCCGTGGCAGCCACGGAGAAGCTCGCCCGCTGGTGCCTCCCCCTGCTGCGACCCGGTGGCCAGCTCGTGGCTCTCAAGGGGAGCTCGGCGGCCAAGGAGCTCGAGAGTGCGAAGTACGTGCTCCGCAAGCTCGGGGGTGACGCGGGCGAGGTGCTCGACGCCCCGACCATCGAGGGTGTGGACAGTACGACCGTTGTCCGAGTCATGCTCAAGACTGTGCGTTGACCTGGCGCTCGACCAAGAAGGACGAACCGAGTGGGATTCCCCGAGGAGAACGGCTGGCGCCCCGTTTCACGTGAAACGGTGGACCAGCACAACGAGGACGACGCGCGCCGCGCCGAGCTGGTCCGTGGCCTTCCCGCCGTGGACGAGACGACTCCCCTGGCCGCGCAGCTCGCCGTCGACGCGCGCCGCCGCATCGAGCTGGCCGGCCGTCGCTTCCCCCGTCCCGCGAAGACCCGCATCATCACGATCGCCAACCAGAAGGGTGGCGTGGGCAAGACCACGACGACGGTCAACATCGCCGCCTCGCTCGCGCAGGCCGGGCTCAACGTCCTGGTGATCGACAACGACCCGCAGGGAAACGCCTCGACTGCTCTGGGGATCGAACACCGCGCCGGGACGCCGTCGGTCTACGAGGTGCTGGTCGAGGGCCGCCCTCTTTCCGAGACGATCCAGCGCAGCCCCGACTTCGACACGCTGTGGTGCGTCCCCGCGACGATCGACCTCTCGGGCGCGGAGATCGAGCTGGTCTCGCTCGTGGCTCGCGAGAACCGCTTGCGGACCGCGGTGGACAACTTCCTCGCCGAGACGGCGCAGGACCCGGAGCGGCGCATCGACTACGTGCTGGTCGACTGCCCGCCGAGCCTGGGCCTCCTCACCGTCAACGCGTTCGTGGTGGCGCGCGAGGTGCTCATCCCCATCCAGTGCGAGTACTACGCGCTCGAGGGGGTGAGCCAGCTGCTCAAGACCATCCAGCTCATCAAGGCGCACCTCAATCCCGAGCTGCACGTCTCGACCATCCTGCTGACGATGTACGACGGCCGCACCAACCTCGCGCACCAGGTGGCTGACGAGGTGCGGGAGCACTTCCCCGAGCAGACGCTGCGCACCACGGTCCCCCGCTCGGTGCGCATCTCGGAGGCCCCGAGCTACGGCAAGACCGTGATCGGTTACGACCCGAGCTCGACGGGCGCACTGTCCTACCTCGAGGCCGCCCGCGAGATCGCCGACCGCGGAGCGCCACACGGATCACCCACGAGCAACGGGAGCACCCATGAGTGAGAAGCGCCGCGGACTCGGCCGGGGCCTCGGAGCCCTCATCCCGACCGGCACGAGCACGGGCGCCGAGCGCCCCGTCGACGTGTTCTTCCCGGGACGCCCCGCCGACCAGGAAGTCGCTGACCAGTCGACCGGCGACGATCAGAGCCCTGACGCGTCAGCACCCTCGGCAGCGTCCACTGCCACCGGGGCGGCAGGTCCCGCCGCCACGAGCGAGTCTCACGCGGGCCCGGAGCTGCTCCCCGTCCCCGGGGCGCGCTTCGCCGAGCTCCCCGTGGACCAGATCGCGCCGAACGCGAAGCAGCCCCGCACGGTGTTCGACGAAGAAGCGCTCGCCGAGCTCACGGGGTCCATCCAGGAGATCGGCGTGCTGCAGCCCGTCGTGGTCCGCCCCTCGACGGACGCCGGTGCGCCGCCGTACGAGCTCATCATGGGAGAACGTCGCTGGCGCGCCACGCAGGCCGCTGGACTGACCACCATCCCCGCGATCATCCGCGAGACGGAGGACGCGGACCTCTTGCGGGACGCTCTCCTGGAGAACCTGCACCGCTCGCAGCTCAACCCGCTCGAAGAGGCGGCGGCCTACCAGCAGCTCCTCGACGACTTCGGGTGCACGCAGGAAGAGCTCGCCCAGCGCATCCACCGTTCACGTCCCCAGGTCTCGAACACCCTGCGACTCCTACGCCTGCCCCCCGCCGTCCAGCGCAGGGTCGCCGCCGGAGTCCTCTCCGCGGGCCACGCGCGTGCCCTGCTCGGCCTCCCGGACGAGGAGTCCATGGACCGGCTCGCCACGCGGATCGTCGCGGAAGGGCTCTCCGTGCGCGCCACGGAAGAGGCCGTGACCATGTGGGACGGCGGCCCCGCCGCGAAGCGCCGGGTGGCGCCCCGTGCGGGTGATCGCAACGAGGCGCTCGACGATCTCGCGTCGCGCCTCGCGGACTCCCTGGACACCCGGGTCAAGGTCCAGCTCGGCAAGCAGAAGGGCAAGGTGCTGATCGAGTTCGCCTCGGTCCAGGACCTCAACCGGATCGTCGGGATCCTCGCGCCGCAAGACCCGGGCGTGCTGCGCTAGACGATCCATCCGGGCGTTTCCGCAGATCAGAGGCCAGATGTACAACCACATGGCACCACGGTTGTACGCCGATAACGCCGCGACGTCGGCGCGCGACTAGGAGCGCAGCGCGCCTTCGACGATCGCCCGGTACAGCTCCCCGAGCTCGTGCCCGGCGGCCTCCGCGGCCTGCGGCAGCAGCGACGTCTCGGTCATGCCGGGTGCCGTGTTGATGTCGATGAACTGGGGGACGCCGTCGTCGGACACGATCAGGTCGGTGCGCGAGAGGTGCCGCAGCCCGAGGGACTCGTGCACGCCGAGCGCGACGTCGGCGACGCGTGCGGCCACCTCCGCGGCGAGGCGCGCGGGCGCGAAGTACTCGACCCGGCCCGGGACGTAGCGCGCGTCGTAGTCGTAGGGACCCTCGCGTGGGACCACCTCGACGGCGGGCAGCACCACGGGCCCGTCCCCTAGGTCCACCACGGACACGGCCAGTTCGGTGCCCGCGACGGCCTGCTCGATGATGGCCGTCTCGCCGTACGCGTACGCATCGACCATCGCACGCGGAAGGGCGTTCGCCTCGTGTACCACGGTGACACCGAGCGCGGAGCCACCGCGCGCGGGCTTGACCACGAGCGGCAGACCGAGGTTTGCGGCGATCGACTCGAGCACGAGGGTGGCCCCGAGCTCGCGGAACAGGCTCTGCGGCAGCGTCACGAACCGGGGGGTCGCGATTCCGGCGCGGCCCACCACCGTCTTGGCAATCGGCTTGGACCACGCGACGCGGCTTGCGCGCGGGTCCGCACCCACGTAGGGCTGGCCAACGAGCTCGAGGATGTCCCGCACGGACCCGTCCTCGCCGGACGCGCCGTGCAGCAGAGGCCAAACGATCGACGGCCTGACCTGCGACAACGCAGGGAGCAGGTCGTTGTCGACGTCGTGCACCGTGACCTCGAGCCCGGTGCTGCGCAGGGCCTCGGCCACGCGGCGACCGGAACGCAAGGAGACGTCGCGTTCGTGGGACAGCCCGCCCGCGAGGACGAGCACGCTCGTACGGCTCATGCGAGGTCCGGCACAGGGGAGTCGACCACGCGTCCCTCGACCTCGGGCACCGTCCCGAAGATCTCCACGAGCTCGCGCTCACCCGCGATGACGCCGGCCAGGCGTCGGACGCCTTCCCGGATCCGCTCGGGGGTGGGGAAGCAGAAGGACAGCCGCATGTGGTCCGCCCCCGAGCCGTCGGCGTAGAACGCCGTGCCGGGCACGTACGCCACGCGGGCGGTCACGGCGCGCGGCAGCATGGCCTGCGCGTCGAGGCCCTCAGGCAGGCGCACCCACGTGTAGAAGCCGCCGTCGGGCACGGTCCACGTCGCGTCGGGGAGGTGCTCGGCGAGCGAGGAGACCATCGCGTCGCGCCGTTCGCGGTACAGCTCGCGGTAGTTCTTGATCTGGCCGCGCCAGTCGTGCGTCGCGAGATACGTGGAGATCGCGAGCTGGGAGGCGTTCGAGGGGCACAGGATCGCGGACTCGCTCGCGATGACGAGCTTCTCGCGCACGGCGTGCGGCGCGACGGCCCACCCGACGCGGTACCCGGGCGCGAAGGTCTTGGAGAACGAGCCGAGGTAGATGACCCCGTCCTCGTCCAGAGACCGCAGCGCGGGCAGCGGCTCCCCCTCGAAGCCGAGCAGGCCGTAGGGGTTGTCCTCGAGCACGAGCACGCCGTAGCGCCGCGCGATCTCGAGGATCCGGGGCCGCCGCTCGAGCGAGAGGGTCACGCCGGCCGGGTTGTGGAAGTTGGGCACCACGTAGAGGAACTTCACGCGCCGCCCCTCCCCCGCGAGGCGCGCGAGCGCGTCCTCGAGCGCCTCGGGGACGAGCCCGTGCTCGTCGAGCGGCGCGTGCTGGACGTCCGCCTGGTACGCGCGGAACACCCCGAGCGCACCGACGTAGCTGGGGGCCTCGGCGAGGACGACGTCCCCAGGGTTGATGAACAGCCTGGTCACGAGGTCGAGGGCTTGCTGCGACCCGGTCGTCACCACGACGTCGTCGGGGTGGGCGTCGATGCCCTCGAGCCGCATGACCTCGAGGATCTGCTCACGCAGCGTCTGGTCGCCCTGACCGGAGCCGTACTGCATCGCGACCGTGCCGCGCTGGGCGATCACGTCGCGCGCGGTCTCGGCGAGCGCGTCGAGCGGCAGCCCCTCGAGGTACGGCATCCCGCCCGCGAGCGAGACCACCTCGGGGCGGTTCGCGACGGCGAACAGCGCGCGGATCTCCGAGGCGCGCATGCCGTGCGTGCGATCGGCATAGGCGCCGATCCACGGGTCCAGACGCGTGCCTGCTGCGGACGTCGGCACGGGGCTCGACGTTTCGCTGGCAGGGGTCTGGTGCGCAGTCATCCCCCGAGTGTGCCACGAAGCGACTCGGGCTCCGTGATCCATTTCCTGATGTCCCGCTTGGGCATCGCGCCCACCATCGTGCGCGCGAGCTCGCCCCCGGGCTCGAACAGGTACAGCGTGGGGATCGACACGATCCCGTAGGCGCGGGCGATCTCCTGGTTGTCGTCCGTGTCCACGGTGACGACCTTGACCCGTCCCGCGAGCTCGCGCGCGAGCTCGTCCAGCACGGGTGCGATCGCGCGGCACGGCGCGCACCACGTCGCCCCGAAGTCGACGACGACGGGCAGCGGGGACTCGAGCACCTCCGCGCGGAAGGCGTCCAGACCTTCGACGACGACGGCGCCCCCCGGGTGCTCGGCGTCGTTCATGGACACAGCGCCCGAGGCGGCCGTCGTCGGCCCTCGTCCTGCGGCCGCGTGACTCACGGCACGTCAGCCCGCGACGGTCGCCGCGTCCGCCGTCGCGTGCACGCTCTGGGCGGCGTCGTCGAGCGCGGCGAGGTAGTGCTGGGCGTCGAGCGCGGCGGCGCAACCGGTGCCGGCGGCCGTGATGGCCTGGCGGTACGTGTGGTCCACGAGGTCGCCGCACGCGAAGACGCCCGGCAGGTTGGTGCGCTGCGAGCGGCCCTCGACCAGCGCGTAGCCGTCGTCGTCGAGGTCCACCTGGCCCACGAGCAGCTCGGAGCGCGGCACGTGGCCGATCGCCACGAACAGGCCCGTGACGTCGAGCGGGCGCTCGGTGCCGTCCACGGTCGAGCGCAGCGTGATGCCCGTGAGCTTCTCGGGGCCGTCGATGCCCACCACCTCGGAGTTCCACACGAACTCGATCTTGGGGTCCGCGATCGCGCGGTCCGCCATGATCTTCGACGCGCGCAGCTCCTCGCGGCGGTGGATCACGTACACCTTCGACGCGAATCGGGTGAGGAACGTGGCCTCTTCCATCGCGGAGTCGCCACCGCCCACCACGGCCACGGCCTGCTCACGGAAGAAGAAGCCGTCGCACGTGGCGCACCACGAGACGCCGCGCCCGGACAGGCGCTTCTCGTCCGGCAGGCCCAGCTCGCGGTACGCGGAACCGGTGGACAGGATCACGGCACGGGCCTTGAGCT
>JAAYZM010000282.1 GCA_012514835.1 Actinomycetales bacterium | reverse complement strand
GAGCCCTCGTCGGCGATGATCAGCGTCCGCTCGAACTGGCCCATGTTCTCCGTGTTGATGCGGAAGTAGGCCTGCAGCGGGATCTCGACGTGGACGCCCGGGGGCACGTAGACGAACGAGCCGCCCGACCAGACGGCCGTGTTGAGCGACGCGAACTTGTTGTCGCCCGGGGGGATCACCGAGCCGAAGTACTGCTGGAAGATCTCCGGGTGCTCGCGCAGGCCCGTGTCGGTGTCGACGAAGATGACACCCTGCTCCTCGAGGTCCTCACGGATCTGGTGGTAGACGACCTCGGACTCGTACTGCGCGGCGACACCCGCGACGAGGCGCTGCTTCTCCGCCTCCGGGATGCCGAGGCGGTCGTATGTGTTGCGGATGTCCTCGGGCAGCTCCTCCCACGAGGTCGCCTGCTTCTCCGTGGACCGCACGAAGTACTTGATGTGGTCGAAGTCGATGCCCGTGAGGTCCGAGCCCCAGTTGGGCATGGGCTTCTTCTCGAAGAGGCGCAGCGCCTTGAGGCGGGTCTTGAGCATCCACTCGGGCTCGTTCTTGAGAGCCGAGATGTTGCGCACGACCTCCTCGTCGAGCCCGCGGCGAGCGCTCGCCCCGGCGGCGTCGTCGTCGTGCCAGCCGTAGCCGTACGCGCCGATCGAGGCGATGATCTCCTCGTCCTGTGTCATCGGCGTGGCGCTCTCGGTAGGTGCACTCATGCCTTCGCTCCTTCCGTTCGGGAGGTGGTCGTGGTCAGGGGGACGTTCGTGGTGCAGACGTGGCCGCCGCCCGCGATCGTCGCGAGGCGCTGGACGTGGACGCCCAAGAGCCTCGAGAACGCGGCCGTCTCGGCCTCGCACAGCTGGGGGAACTCGGCCGCGACGTCCTGCACGGGGCAGTTGCCCTGGCACAGCTGGAGGGTCGCGGTGCCCTCGACGGGCCGGGCGCTCGCGGCGTAGCCGTCCGCGGCGAGAAGCTCGGCAAGGGTGTCGAGACGCACCTGCGGGTCATCGCCCGCGGTGCGCAGGGCGGCGCCGTAGCGCTCCTCGATCTGCGCGGCGCGGCGCTCGGCGAACTGCTCTACGGCGTCCGGTCCGGCGATCTGCGCGAGGTGCTCGATGGCCTGCGCGGCGATCTGCGCGTAGCCCGTGGGGAGCACGGCGTGGCCGCGGCCCGTGACGACGTAGTGCTTCGCGGGGCGCCCGCGGCGGGCGGGCTCGCTGCCGCGTGCCACCTCGTGCTCGGCGATGTAGCCGGACTCGCACAGCTCGGCGAGATGACGGCGCACGCCAGCACGCGTGAGGCCGAGCCGGTCCGCGAGCGCGGGGGCCGTCGTGGGGCCCGTCGACGCGACGAGCTGGAGCACCCGGGCGCGCGTGGTGTCCTCGAGGTCCTGGGGCAGGTGAGCGTCGAGCAGAGCCACGCGCAGCCACCACCTTTCGTAGGACCTGGCCGACGGCGTGCAGCGGCGCACATCGACCCTCAGGGATTAGCAACATCGTCGTTGCCTAAATGCTTCCGCGCAAGCAAGGTGAACCTCACTGCACGGGCCGTCCGGACGTCCTCGGCGAGGCTCGTACTCTCCGCCTACACTCGGCTCCGTGCCCGAAGCAGCCGTCGTGATCAGCGACCTCGTCAAACGGTACGGTGCGACGCTCGCCGTGGACGACCTCTCCTTCGAGGCCGCGTTCGGGCAGGTCACCGCCGTGCTGGGGCCCAACGGTGCGGGAAAGACGTCGACGCTCGAGTGCCTCGTGGGGCTGCGCAAGCCCGACGGCGGCACCGTCCGGGTGCTCGATCTGGACCCCGTGCGAGACGCCAAGGCCCTGCGTGCGCGCACGGGAGTGATGCTGCAGGACGGCGGACTGACGCTCGGCGCGCGCGCTGGGGATGTTCTTCGTCACATCGCGTCCCTCTACGCCACGCCGCGCCCCGTCGAGGAACTCGTCGAGCGGCTCTCGCTCGCGAGCTTCTTGCGCACGGGCGTGCGCCACCTCTCGGGCGGGCAGCGCCAGCGGCTCGCCCTCGCGGTCGCGCTCGTGGGCCGGCCCGAGCTCGTGCTCCTCGACGAGCCGAGCGCTGGGATGGACCCCCAGTCGCGGCGCGTCGTGTGGGACCTCGTGAGCGAGCTGCGCTCCGAGGGTGTCGCCGTGCTCCTCACCACGCACCTCATGGACGAGGCCGAGGCGCTCGCCGACGCCGTGGTGGTGGTGGACCACGGGACCGTGATCGCCCGCGGGACCGTGGCCGAGCTCACGCGCTCGACCGGTCTCGTGCGGCTCACCGTTCCCGACGGGCTCGACACCGCGGCCCTCGCGAGCACGGTCGACGCGCCCGTGCGCGAGGCGGCCCCGGGCCAGTACGTCGTGGAGGGCGCGGGGACTCCCGAGCTGCTTGCGACCCTCACGGCCGCGTGCGCCGCACAGGGTGCGCAGATCACGTCGCTCGACGTCGGGCGGCGCACCCTCGAGGACGTGTTCCTCGACCTCACCGGGAGGCAGCTGCGATGAGCTCGTCCGAGCCGACGCGGGCCCGCCCCGCGCCCGCCTCAGCCCCCGCCTCCCCCGTGCGTCGCGTCCTCGCGCAGTCGCGCTTCGAGGCCCGCGCGCTGCTGGGGCGCTCCGAGCAGGTGCTGCTCGCCCTCGTTCTCCCCGCCCTCGCACTCGTGCTCCTGAGCGCGACGGACGCCGTGGACCTGGGCCTCGGGGGCTCTCGCATCGACACGATCGCGCCGGGCGTGCTCGCCCTCGCCGTGCTCGCGACCGCCTTCACGGCCCAGGCCATCATGACGGCGTTCGACCGGCGCGCCGGCGTGCTGCGGCTCCTCGCGACCACCCCGCTCGGGCCCGGTGGGCTGCTGGGCGGCTCCGTGGGCGGGGTGGTGGTGGTGCAGGTGGTCCAGACGGTGCTCCTCGGTGGCCTTGCACTAGGGATCGGCTGGCGTCCCGCCGTCGTCGCCATCCCCGCCGCGATCCTCGCGGGCTTCCTCGCGACAGCGACCTTCACCGCCCTCGCCCTCCTGCTCGCCGGGACGCTGCGCGCCGAGGCCGTGCTCGGGGTGGCGAACCTGTTGTTCGTGCTCCTCGCCGCGGGCGGTGCCGTGCTCCTGCCCGCCGCGAACCTGCCCGGCCCGTTCGCCGCGATCGCGCCCTACCTACCCACGGGCGCCCTCGGCGAGGCCCTGCGCACGTCGCTCGCGACGGGCGCGTTCCCAGCCCGTGACCTCGCCGTCCTCGCCGTGTGGGCCGTCCTGACGTCTCTCGCCACCCGCCGCTGGTTCCGCTGGTTCTGAAGCCCCCACGCACGGGCTAGCGTGGAGGCCGTGAACGCGCCCGCAGCACCCCACCCGTGGACCCGAAGGACGCTGTGGGCCAACCTCGTGGCCCAGATCGGCATCATCGTCACCGGCGGGGCCGTGCGCCTCACCGGCTCGGGCCTCGGTTGCTCGTCGTGGCCGCAGTGCGAGCCAGGCGAGTTCACCCCCGAGTTCCACGACGAGATGTCGATCCACTCGCTCATCGAGTTCGGCAACCGCACCCTCACGGGCGTGCTCGCCGTCATCGCGCTCGTCGTCGTGCTCCTCGTGCGTCGCGAGGGTTGGCGGCCCCGCTGGTTCGAGCGCCTCGCGTGGGTCCCGCTGATCGGCGTGGCCGCCCAGGCGGTGATCGGCGGCATCACGGTGCTCGTCAAGCTGCATCCCGCCGTCGTCGGCGTCCACATGCTCGTGAGCCTCGGGCTCGTGGTCGCCTCGGCTGCGCTCCTCGCCCTCGAGCCGCGCACGGTCTCAGGGGCCGACGACGGCGCCCACGCCCCCACGCCCCGCACGCTGCTGCTCTCCCGGGTCCTGCTCGTGGTGGGTGGCGTCCTCATGGTGCTCGGCATCCTCACCACGGGCTCCGGCCCCCACGGCGGCGACGAGGAGCACGCCTACCGCTACGAGTTCGACCCCGTGCTCGCCGCCAAGGCGCACGCGTGGGCCGTGTGGGTGTTCGTCGCGCTGCTCGTGGCGATCCTCGTGCTGCTGCGCCGCGAGCGCGCCCCGCGCCGGGCGCTGCGTACGTGGTGGACGCTCGTCGCGATCACGCTCGCACAAGGGCTCATCGGGTACGTCCAGTACTTCACCGGGCTGCCCGCGATCCTCGTGGGCGCCCACATGCTCGGCACGGGCGTGCTCGCCGCGTCGCTCACCTGGGCCTACGCTGCTGTGCGGCCCTCGTCGTCGGGCACCTCGCTCGAGGTCGCGCGGGCCTGATCTCGAGGTGGTCGCATGCCCCGCTCCAGCCACCGCGCCGCACTCGCCGTGCTCGGGTTGTCCGCACTGCTCGGGATGCTCGCCGCGTGCTCCCCTGGAACGTCCGCCCCGAGCCCGGCGGCGAGCGAGAGCGCTCCCGCCGCGGCGTTCACCCTCTCGAGCACCGACTTCACGGACGGAAGTGAGCTCGCTGAAGAGTTCACGGCGGACGCGTTCTCGGGTCAGTGCCGGGGCGAGAACCTCAACCCCGCGCTGAGCTGGGAGGGTGCCCCTGCGGGCACCGTGAGCTTTGCCGTCACGATGGTCGACGTATCGGCCGACGACTTCGTGCACTGGCTCCACGCGGGCATCCCCGCGGACGTCACGAGCGTGGGCAGCGGCGCCGCGGGCGAGCTGCCGGGCGTGGCTGGCCAGAGCGCGACGGGACAGTTCGGCTACTTCGGACCGTGCCCGCCCACGCCGGACCACGAGTACGTGTTCACGGTGCACGCGCTCGACGTGGACCCCG
>JAAYZM010000281.1 GCA_012514835.1 Actinomycetales bacterium | reverse complement strand
GCTGCGCGAGGTCGTCACGGCGTGGAACGAGACCATGGCCGCCATCGCCGACCGTCTGCTCCGCGAGTGGGCCCGGTCCCTCGGCCAGGTCGAGGACGTGTTCGAGCCGACGTTCGGTGACGCGCCGGCGACGCTGACCAAGGTCGTGCGCTACCCCGGCCGCGAGGAGGGCGGCACCGACCAGGGCGTGGGCTGGCACAGCGACCCCGGCGTCCTGACCCTGCTGTTCGTCGAGCCGGGACGCGCGGGGCTGCAGGTCGAGCACGAGGGTGAGCCGCTCGACGCCCCGCCGCTCGACGGAGCCCTGATCGTCAACATCGGCGAGATGCTCGAGTGGGCGACCGACGGGTACCTGCGGGCCACCAGGCACCGGGTCCTGGCGCCCGAGCCGGGCACCGACCGGATCTCCGTGCCGTACTTCCACAACCCCGCCCTCGACGCGGTGTTCCCCAAGCTGGTGCTGCCTGCCGAGCTCGCGGCGCAGGCGCCCGGTGTCGCGACGGACGCCGACAACGAGGCGATCCATGGCGCCTACGGCGTCAACGCCCTCAAGAGCCGCGTGCGCGCGCACCCGAACGTCGTCGAGGCGCACCATCCGCACCTGCTGGACGGGGCAGTGTCCGCGCGGCGCTGACGGCTGGCCCGCGACGACGGCAGCGGTGGCCCTCGTCCATGAGGGGGTGCCACAAACACGTGACATCAGTGAATGTCGCAAGACCGTGACAATTATGAATGTCATGGTAATGTGGCATGTGTGATCAGGACGCCCGGAGAGCTCGGCGCAGCACTGCGTGCCCGCCGCCGTGCGCAGGGAATGACGCAGCTGCAGGTGGCTGAGGCGGCGGGAGTGTCGCGTGCCTTCGTGTCCGACCTCGAGCGAGGGGACCGGTCAGGCGCTGAGCTCGCGCGAGTGCTCGCTGTCATCCGTGCCCTTGACCTTGCCGTCGATCTGGTTGCTCAGGAGCCGCGGTCGTTCGAGGCGGTGCTGGAGCGTCTCATCGGGGAGCCGCAGTGAGCGTCCGGGAGCTCGCGTTCGCGATCTACGGGCGGCGGGCGGGCCTCATCGTCCGCGACAGGCACCTCGTCACGCTGCGGTACGACGACGACTACCTCGCGTGGCCCGAGGCGACACCGCTGTCCCTGTCGATGCCGCTCGTGGGAGGCGCGTACACCGCGCGCCCCGTGCTGGCGTTCCTCAAGGGCCTCCTGCCAGATAACCCCGCCGTGCGCGAGCGGTGGGCCCGCCGCTTCGGTGTGCGAGCCGGTGACACGCTGGGGCTCGTCGCGGCCATCGGGGGTGACACGGCCGGTGGCGCGGTGTTCGCGGCCCCGGACGAGCTCGACTCGCTGCTTGCTCGCCCCTCGCGTGTGGAGGCGATCTCCCACGGTGAGGTCGCGGCACGTCTTCGTCAGCTGCGAGAGGACGACGACGCCTGGCTCGGCGAGTCCGACGAGCATTGGAGCCTCGCGGGAGCCCAAGGAAAGTTCACCCTCGTGCAGCTCGACGACGGCGGCTGGGGACTCGCCTCGGGCTCGGCTCCGTCGACCCACATCGTGAAGCCCGGAGTCCGGCGCGTCGCGAACCAGGCCCTCGCAGAGCACGTGAGCATGCGGACTCTCGCGCTGCTGGGTCTGGAGGTCGCCGAGACGAGGTTCGTCGAGGTCGAGGACGAGCCCGCCCTGATCGTCACGCGGTTCGATCGAAGGCGGCAGCCGGCCGGGGTGGTCCGAGTCCACCAGGAGGACATGGTCCAGAGCCACGCCCTCGACCCGAGCCGGAAGTACGAGGGCGACGGCGGCCCAGGTGTGGCGAGGATCGTCGCGACGCTCGGTCAACACGCTGGACCGGAGTCGGTGGGGCGGTTCGTCGACGCGACCATCGCCGGGTATCTCCTCGGCGCCCCGGATGGCCATGCGAAGAACTACTCCGTGATGCTCGCAGGTGCACTCGTGCGGCTCGCCCCGCTCTATGACGTGTCCACGGGGCTGATCCCGGACGCCGCGGGTCGCTTGCGGTACCGCTCGGCAGCGATGTCGATCGGTGGAGAGAAGCGCTTCGGTGACGTGGAAGCTACCCACTGGGAGAAGTTCGCGCAGGTCTGCCGCCAGCCCGTCGAGCGTGTGCGGTCACGAGTGGCCGAGCTCGCCGAGAGGCTTCCGGATGCGTTCGAGGCGGCTCTGGGCGAGGTCTCGGGCGCCGCTGGTGAGCGCGCACTACGGTCTCAGACGCTTCCCCTCGTTGCCGCGGTGTGCGAGGAGACGGCGCGTGGACTGACGCGCTCGAGGCGGGTTGCGGGGCGGCTCGTCACGCCCTTCCTCGACGAGTTCGACCGGGGAAGCGGATGAGAGGTATCGCCAGGGGGGTGCCCCGGGGCGCGGAGTAATCTCGGTGGACGCAGTTATCTGCTCCACGAGTGAATAACTCCGATCTGGTGAATAACCTCGACCGCACGCAGGCGGAGGGGCCTCCCGATGCGCAAGGTGACCTACTCCATGGGCGTGTCCCTCGACGGCTACATCCACGGCCCCGACGGCTCGTTCGACTGGTCCGTGCCCGACCCGGAGATGTTCGCGCACTTCACCGACGAGCTGCGCCGCGTCGACGTGCACCTGCTGGGCCGGCGGCTCTACGAGACGATGCGGTACTGGGACACGGCCGAGGGGCTCGACGAGGCCGAGCAGGAGTGGGCCGAGCTGTGGCAGCGGACGCCGAAGGTGGTGTTCTCCCGGACGCTCACCGAGGTCGAGGGGCCCAACACGGCGCTCGCGGCGGGCAGCGTGGCGGACGAGATCGCCCGCTGGCGAGCCGATGGCAACGGCGAGATCGCGATCGGTGGTGCGGAGCTCGCGGCCGCGGCGGCCGAGCTCGACCTCATCGACGAGTACCGCGCGATGGTCCACCCCGTGCTCGTGGGCGGCGGCGTCCCCTTCTTCGCTCGCGGCGAGCGGCGCGCCGGCCTCGAGCTCGTCGAGAACCGGGTGTTCGCGTCGAACGTCGTGCTGCTGCGCTACCGCGTGGTGCGCTGACGGGCTCGGGCGCCGCGAACGCCGTCGTCGGCGGGAGTTTTCCGCTCGATGTCCTACGGCGGCGGGTCCTAGAGTCGCGAGATGTCCTCTCGCCACTTCGTCCCGGACGACTTCGACCCGCCGACGACGCTCGTCCGCGAGCAGTTCCGACTCGAACCTCTCGGCCCGCAGCACAACGAGGCGGACCTCGCGGCCTGGACCTCGAGCGTCGAGCACATCCGCGCGACCCCCGGCTACCCCGACGGCTCATGGCCCCCGCCCGAGGGCATGACGCCCGAGCGCAACCTCGCCGACCTCACCCGGCACGCCACGGACTTCGCCGCGCGCAAGGGCTTCACCTTCACGGTGCTCGACCCCGCCGACGACGACGTCATCGGGTGCGTCTACCTGTACCCCTC
>JAAYZM010000280.1 GCA_012514835.1 Actinomycetales bacterium | reverse complement strand
TCGATCTGGCAGAAGTCGCAGCGCCTGGTGCACTGGTCGCCGCCGATGAGGAACGTGGCCTCGCGGTCCTCCCAGCACTCGAAGATGTTGGGACAGCCCGCCTCTTCGCACACCGTGTGCAGGCCCTCGCGCTTCACGAGGCCCTTGAGCTCGTTGTACTCGGGGCCCATCGTGGCGCGCGTGCGGATCCACTCCGGCTTCGTCTCGATGGGAGTCTGCGCGTTGCGGGCCTCGACCCGCAGCATCTTGCGGCCCTCAGGAGCGATCGTCACAAATGCCACTCTACGGGAGGGGACCCGCCGCGCACCCGGCTCGACCACAGTGTGACGAGAGGCACGCGACAGGGACCTCGTGCCCAGCCGTCGAGCGTCTGTGCGGTCCAGTCTGGAAGGAGAACCGGCGTCGGTCCGGCGTCGGACCCGGAGGTGGTGACGATGCGCGTCCTCATGGTGGTGGGCTCCCGGCACGGCGCGACCCAGGAGATCGGCGACGCGGTCGCCGAGGTGCTCGCCGACGCCGGCCACGAGGTGGTCGGGCGCGACCCCGACGACTTCACGAGCGTTGCGGGCTTCGACGCCATGGTCCTGGGCTCTGCCATCTACTACGGCCGGTGGGTCCCCGCGGTGCGCGAGCTCGTCGAGCGGCACGCCGGGAGTCTCGCCGCGATCCCGCTGTGGGTGTTCTGGTCCGGTCCGCTCGGCAGCAAGGGCGTCCCGCGCGGGTCGGTCGAGGGCATGGACGAGCTGCTCGAGCGGCTGCGGCCCCGCGGCTTCCGCGAGTTCGACGGGCGGATCGACCGCGGTGAGCTCGGGATGCGCGAGCGGGCCGTCGTCTCCCTCGTCGGCGCCGACTACGGCGACTACCGGGACTTCGACGAGGTCCGCGCGTGGGCGCACGAGATCGTCGAGGAGCTCGGGGGGACCGGCTAGACCCGGGTCCGGACTGCCGCGCGCACCGGCTCGAGCGCGTGCTCGAGGTGTCTTGACACGATCGGCACCACCTCGGCGATGGGAACGGTGCGCCCCAGCTCCACGCTGAGCGACGTCGAGCCCGCGTCCGGCAGGCCGCACGCCACGATCTGGGAGTACACCGCGAGGTCGACGTCGCAGTTCAGCGCGAACCCGTGCATCGTCGCCCCACGGGCGACGCGCACCCCGATCGCGGCGACCTTGCGCTCGCGCCGTGCGCCGTCGGCCGCCAACCAGACGCCCGAGCGCCCCTCGACGCGGACGGCATCGAGGCCGAGCTCGGCGCACGTCGCGAGGAGGGCGTCCTCGAGCGCACGCACGTAGGCGACGACGTCGATCGGCTCGGCGAGCCGCACGATCGGATACCCGACCAGCTGACCGGGACCGTGCCACGTGATGCGACCCCCGCGGTCGACGTCCACCACGGGCACGTCACCCGTGGGACGTTCCCACGACGCCGTGCGCTTGCCGGCCGTGTACACCGGCTCGTGCTCCACGAGGTACACCGTGTCCTCGCGGGTCCCCGCGGCGACCTCCTCGAGGGTCTCGCGCTGGAGCGCCCACACGGGCTCGTACGCGCGCAGGTTGCGCCCCAGGTCCAGCTCGACGAACTCCACGGCCCCAGGTTATCCCCGCACCTCTCGGGCGGAGCCTGCGAGCGACGTCCCGCATACTCAGGTGGTGCAGAACTCGCGTCGCTCTCGTTGGATCACCCCCGTCCTCGCCGTCGTCCTCCTCGTCTGGCTCGGGGTCGGTTACCTCGGCGGTCTCGCTCAGGGGAAGCTCTCCCAGGTGACGACGAACGACCAGGCGAGCTTCCTGCCGCTGAGCGCCGAGTCGACCCGGGCGGCCGAGGCCGCCGAGGCGTTCGTCGAGGACAAGGTGCTCCCCGGGCTCGTGGTGCTGCGCGGCGAGGGAGAGATCACCCCCGAGCAGCTCGAGACCGTGCAGGAGTTCGCGTCCTCGCTCGCCGCCCTCGAGCTCGAGGGCCAGGGTGACGGCGCGGCGCTGCGCACCGTGGGCGACGTGTTCTCTGCCGACCCCTTCGTGGTGCCCTCCGAGGACGGCGAGGCGCTGCTGGTGACCCTCTCCCTCGACGGCGCTGCCGCCGACGAGACACTCGAGAGCGGTGAGCGCGCGAGCCGGGCCGTGGTGGACCTCGTGCGGGCCGAGGCCGAGTCCGTGCTGGTCGCGAGCGGCATCGAGTCCTGGCTCACCGGGCCCGCCGGTTTCGTGGCTGACCTCGTCGCGGCCTTCGGGGCGATCGACGGCGTGCTGCTCGTGGTCGCCCTCGCGGCCGTCCTCGTGATACTCGTGCTCGTCTACCGCTCCCCGCTGATCCCGCTCGCGGTGATCGGCACCGCGGTGTTCGGGCTGTGTCTCGCTGGTCTCGTGGTGTACGAGCTGACCAAGGCGGGCGTGCTCGTCCTCAACGGCCAGACGCAAGGAATCTTGTCGATCCTCGTGGTGGGGGCGAGCGTCGACTACTCCTTGCTGCTGGTCGCGCGCTACCGCGAGGAGCTCGGTGCCGTCGCGGAGCCGCGCGCGGCGATGTGGCGCGCGATCAAGGGCACGTTCGAGCCCGTGACCGCGTCGGCCGCGACGGTCGTCGCAGGGCTCATGTGTCTCTTGCTCTCCGACCTCGCTTCGAACCGTTCGCTCGGTCCCGTGGCGGCCATCGGCATCGCGGGCGCCTACCTCTCGGCGCTCACCCTCCTGCCCGCCGTCCTGCTGCTCGGCGGGCGTCGCGCGCGGTTCTGGTTCTGGCCGCGCAAGGTCGACGCCCCCGCACCGGGAGCGGCCGACGGCGAGCGCCAGGAAGAGGTCTCGAGCCTGTGGCGGCGCGTCGCGGAGTGGGTCACCGGCAACGCCCGCAAGGTGTGGATCGCGTCCGCCCTCGGGCTCGCGGCCCTCGCGGCTTTCGCCCCCACGCTCCAGGCGTACGGGACGTCCGAGACGGACCTGTTCCTCACCCCGGTCGAGTCCGTGGAGGGTCAGGAGTTCCTCACCGAGCACTTCCCCGCCGGTGCCGTGCAGCCCGCGAACGTGATCGCACCCGCGGACCGGCTCGACGAGGTGGTCGAGGCGGCCTCCGCCGTGGACGGCATCGACTCCGTCACCCCGTACACCGGATCGAGCTTTGGCCCCGTGGACCCGGACGCCGAGGTCGTCGAGGTCGACGGCCGCGTACGGATCGACGTGCAGACGGTGGCGGTCGCGGACTCGCTCGAGGCCGTCGACACGATCCGTGAGCTGCGCACCGCCGTGCACGCGGTCGACGCCGGCATCCTCGTGGGCGGTGCCTCCGCCGAGCGTGCCGACACCCAGGACACGACCACGCGGGACCTCCGGGTGATCGTGCCCACCGTCCTCGCGGTGATCTTCCTCATCCTGTGCCTCTTGCTGCGCTCGATCCTCGCCCCCGTGCTGCTCATGACGGCCAACGTTCTCTCGTTCCTCACGGCGATGGGCGTCGGGGCTCTCGTGTTCAACCACGTGCTCGGCTTCCCCGGGATGGATCCCGTGGTGCCCCTCTACGCGTTCTGCTTCCTCATCGCGCTCGGCGTCGACTACTCGATCTTCCTCATGTCCCGCGTGCGGGAAGAGGCTGCGGGGCTGGGGACTCGGGCCGGGGTGCGCCGCGGGCTCGGCGTCACGGGATCCGTCATCACGTCGGCCGGTCTCGTGCTCGCCACGACCTTCGCCGCCCTCGGAATCGTCCCGCTGCTCTTCCTGGCCCAGCTCGCGTTCCTCGTGGCGTTCGGCGTGCTCGTCGACACGTTCATCGTGCGCTCGCTGCTCGTGCCCGCCCTCGTCCACGACATCGGTCGCCAGAGCTGGTGGCCCGGACCCCTCGCGAAGGGCAAGCCATGAGTGCGCCCGTGCGGGTCGGGGTGGTCGGCTACGGGCTGGGTGGCCGGGTGTTCCACGTCCCCGTCATCGAGGGGGCGGGGCTCGAGGTGAGCCACGTCGCGACGTCGAACCCCGAGCGGGCCGCCCAGGCGCAGGCGGCGGTGCCCGGGGCGCGGATCGTCGGATCGCTCGCGGACCTGCTCGCCGACGCCGAGCTGCCCGACGTCGTGGTGCTCACGAGCCCGTCCGCCCACCATGCGGCCCAGGCGCACGAGGTGATCGACGCGGGGATCGCCGTCGTCGTCGACAAACCGCTCGCGACGGATGCTGCCGCCGCACAGGCCGTGGTGGAGCACGCGGAAGCGGCCGCGGTGCCCCTGACCGTCTACCAGAACCGCCGGTGGGACGACGAGCAGCGCACCTTGCGGGCCCTCCTCGAGGCGGGTGTGCTCGGCCAGGTGCACCGTTTCGAACGGCGGTGGGAGCGGTGGCGCCCCGAGCCGCTCGACCGGTGGAAGGAGACCGACACCGTGGGCGGTGGGCTCTTGCTCGACCTCGGGGCGCATCTCGTGGACGCGGCGGTCCAGATGTTCGGGCCCGCCGTGCGCGTGTACGCCGAGGTCCGGGGGCTCAAGTCACCCGCGGACGACGACGTGTTCCTCGCGCTCACCCACGCGAACAGCGTGGTGAGCCACCTGAGCGCCGGGGGAGTGGTCGGCGCGCCGGGACCCCGCACCCGGGTGCTCGGCGACCGCGGCGCGTTCCTCGTGACGAGCTTCGAGGGCGAGCCGAACCCGTTCTCGAGCCTCGACGCCGATGGCGCGCACGCGGGCTGGCTGGTCCACGGCGAGCAGCGCACCCCCGTGCCGGTGGAGCCCGGAGAGCCCGCCGACTTCTACCGCGCGGTGGCCGCGTGGATCCGCGAGGGTGCACCGGCCCCGGTGGACCCGTGGGACGCGGTGCGCACGGCCGCCGTGCTCGACG
This sequence comes from Actinomycetales bacterium, assembly GCA_012514835.1. Classification (GTDB taxonomy): domain Bacteria; phylum Actinomycetota; class Actinomycetes; order Actinomycetales; family Cellulomonadaceae; genus JAAYZM01. The sequence goes on along the minus strand of JAAYZM010000280.1, from coordinate 11,311 downwards.
CCGCACGCGAGTCCGCCCGCACCGGGCAGGTCGTCACGCTCGGCTAGCTCGTCCTGTGGACAACCGCTCCGTGGGCCGCGGGGGCGCTTGGCTGGACCCATGGACCTCGCCACGGAACCCGGACTGACCTCGGCACTACGGGCGCGCGGCTATCAGGTGCGCGGGCCCGCGGGCGTGGGGGCGGGCGGGACGGCCTGGGCGGCGAACGCCCCCGACGGTGGGCGCGTGGTGGTGGGGGTCCTCGACCTCGACCTGACCCTCGCGGAACGTCGCGCCGCGGTGGATCGCCTCGACCGGCTCCGCGAGGTGGAGCATCCGCACCTCGCGCGCCTCGTCGACGTGGTGGCCCTCGACGGGCACCGGACGGCCCTGATCACCGAGGCCGTCGACGGGCCCACGGTGGGTGCCGTGCTCTCCGTGCGTCCCGCGTGGACCGCGGGCGAGGTCGTCACGCTCGTGGTGCCGCTCGCGGGGGTGCTCGGTGCGCTGCACGCGCACGGCCTGGTGCACGGCGACGTCGCTCCCGAGAACGTGGTGCTCGCGCCGGGAGGGCGGCCGGTCCTGATCGACCTCGCGGGGATCGTCCTCGGGGGCGGTGGGACGCGGGGGTTCACCTCCCCGCGAGGGCAGGGCACGGCGCGCGGCGACGTCCATGCGCTCGCGCAGCTGGGCCTCGCCGCCCTCCGAGGAGCCAAGGTGGCCGACGGCGAAGCACCTGCGGACCAGGCGGTCAGGGCGGCCCTCGAGTCTGCTCTGCTCGACCGGGTCGATCCTGACGCTCTCGCGACGGCGTGCTTCGACGCCGCCGCGGCCGAACCCGTCGAGCTGCCCGACTCGGCCGTCCTCACGCGGGTCGCGCTCACGCGGCTCACCGGTGCACCGGGCGTCGAGCGCACCCTGCCGGACCCGCGCGTCGCCCGGCGTCGTCGGATCACGGCCCTCGCCGCCGCGGCGGTGTGCGCCGTGGCTCTCGTGGTGGGCGTGACGATCGTGCTCCCGGACCGTCCGACCGGCCCGGACGCGACCGCCGCGGCGACGCTGTTGACCGAGCGACGGGCGGAGGTGCTGACCTCGGGCGACCCGGCCCGGCTCGCGGAGGTCTCGGTCGAGGGCAGCCCCGCGTTCGCGGCGGACGCGGCGCTCATGGCGTCGCTCGAGTCGCGGGGCGAGGACCCGCACGTGCAGGCGAGGGTTCTCGAGGCGCAGTGGCTCGGTCAACGCGACGGGCGTGACCTCGTGGCCGTCACGTTCGCGCAGCGCGTCGCTGGCACGGAGGCCGAGCCTCGCGCCGTCGTGCTCGCCCTCGTCGAGACGCGCGACGGGTGGCGCGTGATGGACGTGCTGGGGCACGCAGAGGTGGGGGAGGTCAGCGTCCCGGTGGGTCCGCTCGCGGGCTGACCGCCGCGTGGATCGCTCCCGTGAGCGTCGGGTGCGTGAACTCGAAGCCGCGCTCAGCCAGGACGCCCGGGACCACCCGCTGCGAGCTCGTGAGCTCGCTCGTGAACTCACCGAGCGCGACCCGCAACGCCCACGCCGGGACGGGCACCGGGGCGGGCCGACCGAAGGCCCGCGCAAGAGCCCGGATCACCTCGGCGCACGTCGCGGGCTCGGGGGACACGAGATTCACGGGACCCGAGACCTCGTGGTCCAGCAGGAAGGTGAGCGCCCTGACCTCGTCGGTGAGGCCGATCCACGCCCAGTGCTGGTCGCCGCGGCCGAGCCGCCCGGCGAGCCCGAGCCGAGCGAGGGGGATGAGCCGTGAGAGGGCGCCGCCGCGCGCGAGGACGATGCCCGTCCGGGCGAGCGCCACGCGTACGCCCGCGGAGCTGGCTGCCGAGGTCGCGAGCTCCCAGTCCTCGACCACGCCGGGGATGAAACCCGCACCGCGCGCAGCGGACTCGTCGAGCGAGGTGGTGCCACGGTCGCCATAGAACCCCACGGCGGTGCCCTGGACGAGCACACCGGGTCTGTGGTCCGGTCCGTCGGCGAGGTGGGCGAGCGTGCGGGAGAGCAGGGACGTGCCGTCAACACGCGAGACGCGGATCGTCTCCTTGTACGACGCCGTCCAGCGGCGATCACCGAGGCCCGCTCCACCGAGGTTCACCACGCCGTCGGCGCCGCGCAGCACGCTCGGGTCCAACTCACCCGCCGCGGGGTCCCACGAACGCTCGTCCGGCGCTCGGGCGGGCCCGCGGACGAGGCGCACCACGTCGTCGCCGCGTCCACGCAGGTGAGCCACGAGGGCCGTCCCGATCAGCCCGGAAGCGCCGGCCACGACAACTCTCATCGCTCACCCTCTCTCGACAGATGCAGCGCTGCCCCCACCCGCATGCTGACGTGCGGGCGAGGGCAGGTGCGTGCGAGTCCTAGAGACCGACGGCGGACTCGAAGGCGCCTTCCTCGATGCGGGCCTTGATCGCCGAGAGGTACCGGGCGGCGTCCGCGCCGTCCACCAGGCGGTGGTCGTAGGACAGCGAGAGGAAGCACATCGAGCGGATCGCGATGACGTCCTCGCCGTCGGGCCCCTTGATCACGGCAGGGCGCTTGACGATCGTGCCCGTGCCGAGGATCGCGGAGTTGCCCACGTTGACGATGGGCGTGTCGATGAGCGCGCCCCCCGATCCCGTGTTCGTGATGGTGAACGTCGCACCGCTCAGCTCGTCCGGCTTCACCTTGTTCTCGCGCGTTCGTCCGGCGAGGTCCACGATCGCCTTCGAGATGCCGGCCAGGTCGAGGTCGCCCGCGTTCTTGATGACGGGCACCAGCAGGCCGCGCTCGGTGTCGACGGCGATGCCGACGTGCTCCTGGGCGGGGTAGGTGATCTCGTTGTCCTCGAGCACCGCGTTGATCTTCGGGTACGCCTGGAGCGCCTCGATCGCGGCGAGCACGAAGAACGGCAGGAACGTGAGGTTCACTCCCTCGCGCTCCTTGAAGGACGCCTTCGCCTTCGCGCGGAGCGCGGCGACGCGCGTGACGTCCACCTCGACGACGGTGGTGAGCTGGGCCTGCGAGTGCAGGGACTCGACCATGCGCTCGGCGATGATCTGACGCAACCGGCTCGCCTTCTCCGTGGTCCCGCGCAGCGGCGAGACCGGGAGGACGGTCGACGGCGCTGCGCTCGGCGCAGCGGCACCCGCGGCCGCGGCGGGAGCGGGGGCCGACGACGGCGTCGCCGCGGCGGCGAGCACGTCCTCCTTGCGGATCCGGCCACCCACGCCCGTGCCGACCAGGGAGTCCGTGTCGACGCCCTTCTCGGCCGCGAGCTTGCGCACGAGCGGCGTGAGGTAGCCCGAGCGCTGGGCCGCAGCGGCCGGGGTGCTCTCCGGGGCGGACGGCGCGGGAGCGGCGGGTGCCGGTGCTGCCTCCTCCGCGGGGGCCGCGGGGCGGGGCGCCGGGACCGGGGCGGGCTCGACGGCGGCGGCAGCCGGCGCGGGCGCGGGCTGCTCGGCCTGCGGGGCGGGGGCCGCCACAGGCTCCGGTACCGCGACGGGCTCGGGCGCGGCCGGGGCCTCCTGCGCGGGAGCCGCGGCGGCCGCGCTGTCTCCGATCAGCGCAAGGTCGGTACCAACCTCGACCGTCTCGTCCTCCTGGACCAGGATCTGCGAGAGCACTCCGGCGAACGGCGACGGGATCTCGGTGTCGACCTTGTCCGTCGAGACCTCGAGCAGCGGCTCGTCGACGGCGACGTCGTCACCGACGGCCTTGAGCCAGCGCGTGACGGTGCCCTCGGTCACGGACTCGCCGAGCGCGGGCATCTGGACGGCCTGACCGTCACCGGCCGGTGCTGCTGCGGGTGCCTGCCCCTGCGCGGGGGCCTCGGCGGCGGGCGCGGGCTCCTGTGCTGCCGGAGCCTCGGGCTCCTGTGCTGCCGGAGCCGCGGGCTCTGCGGGAGCGTCGGCCGCCGCCGGAGCCTCGGCGGCGGGTGCGGCGCCGTCGGACCCCGCACCCTCTCCGCTGCCGATCAGGGCGAGGTCCGTACCGACCTCGACCGTCTCGTCCTCGGGGACCAGGATCTTCTCGAGCACGCCCGCGAAGGGCGAAGGGATCTCGGTGTCGACCTTGTCGGTCGAGACCTCGAGCAGCGGCTCGTCGACGGCGACGGTGTCGCCCTCGGCCTTGAGCCAGCGGGTCACGGTTCCCTCGGTGACGGACTCACCCAGGGCCGGCATCTGCACTGCGTCGCTCATGACGTCGTTTCTCCTCGTGTTTCGAGCGGTCTTGCCGCGACTCAGTTGTGGGCGTGCAGCGGCTTGCCGGCCAGGGCCAGGTGGGCCTCGCCGAGAGCCTCGTTCTGGGTGGGGTGCGCGTGCACGAGGCTCGCGACGTCCTCGGGGTGGGCCTCCCAGTTGACGATGAGCTGGCCCTCGCCGATGAGCTCGCCCACGCGGGCGCCGATCATGTGCACCCCGACCACGGGGCCATCCTTGCGGCGCACGAGCTTCACGAAGCCCGTGGTGCCGAGGATCTTGCTCTTGCCGTTGCCCGCGAGGTTGTAGTCGAGCGTCTCGACGGCGTCGGCGCCGAACTCGGCCTCCGCCGCGGTCTGGGTGAGGCCCACGGAGGCGACCTCGGGCTCGGCGTACGTGACGCGCGGGATGCCCGACTCGACGATCGGGGCGGGGTTGAGCCCCGCGATCTCCTCCGCGACGAAGATGCCCTGGGCGAAGCCGCGGTGAGCGAGCTGCAGGCCGGGGACGATGTCGCCGACGGCGTACACGTTGCCGACGCCCGTGTGGAGGCGGTCGTTCGTGATGACGAAGCCGCGGTCGAGCGTGATGCCCTGCGCCTCGTAGCCGAGGTCTGCGGTGCGCGGGCCGCGGCCCACGGCGACGAGCAGGAGGTCCGCGTCGAACGCCTTGCCGTCCTCGAGCGTGACGTGCACGCCCGAGCCGTCCTGCGTGACACCGGAGAAGCGCACGCCCGTGTGGAACGCGATGCCGCGCTTGCGGTAGGCGCGCTCGAAGGCCTTGGAGAGGGCCGGGTCCTCGTTCGGCAGGAGGTTCGGGAGCGCCTCGATGATCGTGACCTCGGCGCCGAAGGAGCGCCACACGCTCGCGAACTCGGCACCGATCACGCCACCACCGAGCACGACGGCGGACTTCGGGACCCAGTCGAGCGCGAGCGCCTGGTCGGACGTCAGGACGCGTCCGCCGATCTCGAGCCCGGGCAGCGAGCGAGCGTACGAGCCCGTGGCGAGCACGACGTGCTTGCCCGTGTAGCGCACGCCGTCGACCTCGACGGCGTCGGGACCCACGAGCTTGCCCCAGCCCTCGACCATCGTCACGCCACGAGACTTCACGAGACCCTGCAGGCCCTTGTACAGGCCGCCGATCACGGTGTCCTTGTAGTTGTTGACCCCGGCCATGTCGATGCCCTCGAGGGTCGCGTTGACCCCGAAGTGGCTCGACTCGCGCGCCTGGTCGGCGAGCTCGGCGGCGTGCAGGAGCGCCTTGGTGGGGATGCAGCCGTTGTGCAGGCACGTCCCGCCGACCTTGGCACCCTCGACGAGGGCGACGGACAGACCCAGCTGGGAGGCGCGCAGCGCGGTGGCGTAACCGCCGCTGCCTCCGCCCAGGACGACGATGTCGAACTCGGTGCGGCTCTCTGCCACGAAAACTCCTTCGGCCGTAAGTGTCAGCGGGGGCCTCGGCCACCCATGACGAGCGCGGCCGGTGCGCCACGGTCCATCTTGTCATCACCGAGGCGCGAGCGACGAACGTAACCAGGGCGAGAGACGCAGATCACCCCGAGTTGCCGTTAGCCTTGCACGCCATGGGTCTCTTCCGTCGTCGGCGCCGTGGTTCGAACGAGCCCGACGCTCCCTCGCCGCGCGAGGCGCAGCGGGCCACGCGCGAGTACCTCGCCGAGTTCGTCCGGACGCGCGTCGGCGTCGAGGCCTACGTCGAGCCCGAGACGAACGTCACGCAGACCACGGTGGTCCTCATCGCGACCACGGGGGAGTGGACGCGGCGCAAGGTGCCCGACGCGGCGACGGCGCGCAAGATCGCCGAGGAGCTCGGCATCCCGGTCTACGACGTCCAGCGCACCGGCTACCCCCCGCGCATGCGCGAGTGGAACGCCCGGCAGCGGCGCGGCCGCACCGAGTGACCGGGGTACCCTCGGGGCCGTGATCGGCGTCCTGACCTGGCTCGTGGGAGCCCTGTGCCTCGCGCTCGCCGGGTGGGCCGCGTGGCGCGCCGTGCGCGACCAGCCCGTGGTCCTGCACCAGCTCTTCGGCGCGGGGGTGATCGAGGCGGTCCTCGTGGTGCAGGTGGTCGCCGTCGCGGTGCTCCTCGCCTCGGGCGAGGGTGTGTCCGACGCCGTGACGTTGTGGGGCTATCTCGTCAGCGTGCTGTTCGTGCTGCCCGCGGCCGCGGCCGCCTCGTTCGTGGAGCGCACGCGCTGGAGCTCGGTGATCCTCGCGCTCGCCGCGCTGACCACGGGCTTCCTGCAGTACCGGATCCTCGTACTCTGGCTCGCATGACCGCTCCCTCCCCACGCCGCGCGTCCGAGGGGTTCGGCCGCGTCGTCGTGTTCGTCTACGGGCTCCTCGCCCTGGCCGCGACCGCTCGCGCGCTGTCCCAGATCGCCACACGCTTCGACTCCGCGCCGCTCGCGTACTCCCTCTCGCTGTTCTCGGGGCTCGTGTACATCGTGGCCACCGTCGCGCTCGCGCGCTCCTCCGGCCGGTGGCGCACCGTCGCGTGGGTCGCGATCTCGATCGAGCTGGTCGGGGTGCTCGTCGTCGGCGCGCTCTCGCTCGCCGCGCCGCAGGACTTCCCGGACGAGACGGTGTGGTCGCAGTTCGGCGCGGGGTACGGGTACGTCCCGCTCGTGCTGCCCGTGGTGGGACTCGTTCTGCTGTGGCGCACGCGCGGTGACCGGGTCCCTGGATCGACCCACTAGGTTGGTTCCTGTGTACCGCCTCCTGTTCAACCTCGTCTTCCGTCGCATGGACCCCGAGCGGGCGCACGAGCTCGCGTTCGGGCTGATCTCGGGAGTCGGTCGCGTGCCGGGCCTCGCGGCGTTCCTGCACCGGGCGTTCTTCGCCTCCGTCCCGGCCGCCGAGGTCGAGGTGTTCGGACGACGGCTGCCCGGGCGGTTCGGCCTGGCCGCAGGTTTCGACAAGGACGCGAGGGCGATCGAGGGGCTCGCGATGCTCGGCTTCGCGTTCGTCGAGGTGGGCACGATCACGGCCCAGGCGCAGCCGGGCAACGAGAAGCCCCGGTTGTGGCGGGTCGTCGAGGACCGCGCTCTGCGCAACCGCATGGGATTCAACAACCACGGCGCCGTCGCGGCGGCGGCCCGGCTGCGCAGCGTGCGGCGCAGCGCGCGGGGCCGCGCGGCCGTCGTCGGCGTCAACCTCGGCAAGACGAAGGTGACGCCCGCCGCCCGTGCCGCGCACGACTACGCGTTCTCGGCGAGCCAGCTCGCCCCGTACGCGGACTACCTCGTGGTCAACGTGTCCTCGCCCAACACGCCGGGGCTGCGCGACCTCCAGTCGGTCGACGCGCTGCGCCCGATCTTGAGCGAGGTGCGTATGGCTGCGGACACGGCCGTGGGCGGACGGCACGTCCCGCTGCTCGTGAAGATCGCCCCCGACCTCGCCGACGACGACGTCGACGCCGTGGCCGGCCTCGCGCTCGAGCTCGGGCTCGACGGTGTCGTGGCCGTCAACACGACGATCGCCCACGACCTGGGGCCCGGGGGGCTCAGCGGGCCCGTCTCGTCGAGCGCGGCGTCGCGGTGGTGCGCCGGCTGCGCGCCGCGCTCGGTGAGCGCGCCGTGATCATCGGCGTGGGCGGGATCACGACGGGCGCAGACGCGCAGCGCTATCTCGACGCGGGCGCGACGCTCGTGCAGGGCTACACGGGCCTCATCTACGAGGGGCCCTGGTACGCGGCGAGGATCAACCGGCACCTCGCCGGGCTCGGCACCGCACCGGCTCCGGAGGTGCGCTCGTGATGGTCCCGAAGTGGTTGTGGGCGTTCGACGACGCCGCGGGCAACGAGCTCGTCGAACCGGTGAGTCCCGTCTTCACCACGCAGTTCGACGCCGAGTCCTGGCTGGGGGAGCACTGGCGTGCGGCGTCGGTCCACGGCGCGCGGCGCGCGCGGCTCCTGCACGACGGCGAGCCCGCGACGGCTCCGGTGCTCCTCCCCGAGGCCTGATCGGCACGAACGCCGAAGGGCCCGCGCTGCCTCGGACGGCGGCGCGGGCCCCTCGGCGTGCGATCAGCTCGGACGCTGCTGCGGGGAGTTCTGCGCCGTGCGGGCCGGGTCGCGCTCGACGACGCCGCCGAGCGCCTCGTCGATCGCGGCCATGACGTCCGCCTCGAGCGTCACGCCGGACGCCTTGACGTTCTCGGCGATCTGCTCGGGACGCGACGCACCGATGATGGCCGCGGCGACGTTGTCGTTCTGGAGCACCCACGCGAGCGCGAGCTGCGCCGGGGTCAGGCCGAGGTCACCGGCGATCGGCACGAAGCGCTGGACGCCCTCGAGCACCGCCGGGTCGTCGATGAGGCGGGAGATGAAGCGCTTGCCGCCCTTCTCGTCCGTCGCGCGCGAGCCCGCGGGGACCTCCTGGCCCGGCTTGTACTTGCCCGTGAGCACGCCCTGGGCGACGGGGGAGAAGACGATCTGGGAGATGCCGACCTCGCGCGAGGCGGGCACGACCTCCTCCTCGATCACGCGGTAGAGCGCTGAGTACTGCGGCTGGTTCGAGACGAACGGGATGCGCAGCTCCTTCGCGAGGGCGGCCCCCGCGCGGATCTGCTCGGCCGTCCACTCGCTCACGCCGATGTAGAGCGCCTTGCCCGCGCGCACGACGTCGGCGAACGCGAGCATCGTCTCCTCGAGCGGGGTCTCGGTGTCGAAACGGTGGGCCTGGTAGAGGTCGACGTAGTCCGTGCCGAGGCGCTGCAGCGAGCCGTCGATCGACTCCATGATGTGCTTGCGCGAGAGGCCTGAGTCGTTCGGGCCGCCCGGGCCCGTAGGCCAGTAGACCTTCGTGAAGATCTCGAGGGACTGGCGGCGCTGGCCCTTCAGCGCGTCACCGAGCACCTGCTCCGCGATCGTGTTGGCGTACACGTCGGCTGTGTCGAAGGACGTGATGCCCGCGTCGAGCGCGGCGTGCACGCACCGGGTAGCCGTGTCGTTCTCGACCTGCAGCCCGTGGGTGATCCAGTTGCCGTAGGTGAGCTCGGTGATCTTGAGACCGGAGTTGCCGAGGTAGCGGTAGTTGACCATGCGAGGATCCTAGCGCCGCCCGGCCGAATCGATTCGAGCCGTCTCAGCCCTTGCGCGGCCAGCTCGGGTGCTCGCCCCGCTTGACCACGGGCTTGGGCAGCCGCGATCGGCGGATCTGCATCGAGCGCATGATCCCGTACATGAGGTTGCCCTTGGCGAGGCCTGCGTCCCCGAACTTGGCCTCGAGTGCCTTGCGGAGCGTGCGCGAGGTGAGCCACGCCTGCACGATCGTCGCGAGGATGATGCCGTAGAGCGCCACGAGGATGGTCAGTGCCAGCGCGGGGCTCTGGTTGGACACCGCGGTGAGGAGCACGAAGACGATCGCGATCGGGAGGAAGAACTCGCCGATCGACCAGCGTGCGTCGATGAAGTCGCGGATGAAGCGCTTGACCGGGCCCTTGTCCCGGAAGGGCATGTTCTTCTCGTCACCCGTCTTCATGGCCTCGAACTCGCGGTCGCGGATCTCGCGGCTGCGGGCGCGCGCTGCCTTCGCGGCGGCCTTGCGGTCGCCGGGCACGAGGGGCTTGCGACGCTGGGCCTCCGCCTCCTTGCGCTTCGGGGTGGGCCTGCCCTTGCCGACGGGCTGCTCCGCGGTCGGCTCGGTCGCGTCGGGGGTCGGGTTCTTGGTGGCTGGCACCCCACCAGGGTAGTCGAGCGCGCGGCGCAGGTAGCGTGACGACCATGACCGACACCCCCCGCACCGCCGAGCTCCGCCGCCGCACCGGCGAGCACTTCGACGCCCTGCTCGCCGAGCTCGAGAGGCTCGTGCGCATCCCGAGCGTCTCCAACCCGTCGTTCGACCAGGCGCACGTGCGCGCGAGCGCGGAGCACGTCGCCTCTCTCTTGCGCGGGGTGGGGTTCGACGACGTCGAGATCCTCGACGCACCGACCCCCGAGGGCGAGCCGGGCGCGCCCGCCGTCGTCGCCCGGCGCCCCGGACCGGCCGGTGCGCCGCACGTGCTGCTGTACGCCCACCACGACGTCCAGCCCCCGGGTGACCGGGCGGCGTGGGACACCGAGCCTTTCGAGCCCACGCGCGTCGGGGAGCGGATGTTCGGGCGCGGCGCGGCCGACGACAAGGCGGGGATCATCGCCCACCTCGGCGCGCTGCGCGTGCTCGGTGAAGAGCTCTCCGTCGGGGTCACGGTGTTCGTCGAGGGCGAGGAGGAGATCGGCTCACCGAGCTTCGTCGCGTTCCTGCACGCACACCGTGAGCGGCTCGCGGCCGACGTGATCGTCGTCGCCGACTCCGCCAACTGGAAGGTGGGGGTGCCCGCGCTCACCACGTCGCTGCGCGGCCTCGCGGACCTCGAGGTCGAGGTGGCCGTCACGGAGCACGCGATCCACTCGGGGATGTTCGGCGGGCCGGTGCTCGACGCGAACGTGCTGCTCGCTCGGCTCGTCGCGACGCTGCACGACGACGCGGGTGACGTCGCGGTCGCGGGGCTGCACCGCGCCCCCGACCCTGCGGTGGACCAGCCCGAGGAGGACTTCCGCGCGGACGCGGCCGTGCTCGACGGCGTCCGCCTCGCGGGGACCGGACCGCTCACGGCGCGGCTGTGGACGCGGCCCGCGATCGGTGTGATCGGCATCGACGCGACGCCCGTGGCCGAGGCGTCCAACACGATCGCCGCCCGGGCCCGAGCAAAGCTCTCGTTGCGCGTGGCCCCCGGGCAGGACCCCGTCGAGGCACGCGCTGCGCTCCGGGCCCACCTCGAGGAGCACGCCCCGTTCGGGGCGCGCGTGACGGTCACCGAGCGGGACGCGGGCAAGGCGTTCGCGGCCTCGGGCGACTCCCCGGCGATGCGCGCCGCGCGCGCAGCCTTCGAGGCGTCGTGGGGCGTCGCTCCCGTCGACACGGGCCTCGGTGGCTCGATCCCGTTCATCGCGGACCTGCTCGACGTCTACCCGGACGCGCAGATCCTCGTCACGGGGGTCGAGGACCCCGACTCGCGCGCCCACGGTGCCAACGAGTCCGTGCACGTGGGCGAGCTCGAGAAGGTCGTGCTCGCCGAGGCGCTGCTCCTGGACTCGCTCGCGCGCGGCACGAGCCAGGCGAC
>JAAYZM010000279.1 GCA_012514835.1 Actinomycetales bacterium | reverse complement strand
GCCCGCAGCAGTCGGTCGACGTCGTCGGCCGACCGCACGCCTCCCCCCACGGTCAACGGGACGAAGACCTCCTCCGCCGTGCGCCGCACGACATCGAAGGTCGTCTCACGCTTTTCCACCGACGCCGAGACGTCCAGGAAAGTCAGCTCGTCGGCACCCTCCGCGTCGTAGCGCCGGGCAAGCTCGACGGGATCGCCCGCGTCGCGCAGGTTCTCGAAGTTGACCCCCTTGACGACCCGACCACCGTCGACGTCCAGGCACGGGATGACCCGCAATGCTGGTGCCACTACTCCTCCTCGGGAACGGTCGCCGCGAGGATGTCCACGACGTACACGATGGTCTTTCCGCTCAGATCGTGCCCCTCGGTGTCACCGAACGCCCAGACGGGCGGGGTCACGAGCAGCACCCGGCTGCCGACGGTCTGCTCGGCGAGGCCATCGTTCCAGCCCGTGATCGTCTCGGCCAAGGAGAATGACCGAGGGCCCGTGGCCTCCCACGTCGAGTCGACGACGTCCGCGGTGTCCCAGCGCACCATCGTGTACTGCACCACGACCGTCGAGTCTGCGGTGATCTGCTCCCCGGTCCCGCGCACGAGGGTCTGGACCTCGAGCTCCGTGGGCGGGTCGCCCTCGGGGATGTGCACTACCGGCATCCCGTCGTCGGCCACCGTGACCGCCGGGAGCCCCGCGCGCGGCTCGACCGGCTCGCCCTGCGCCTGCGTCGGCAGGATGTCCGCGACGAGGACCGTCGCGGCGCTCACCCCCGCCTCGTCGGCCGGGGTCAGCAGCAGGATGCGAGACCCGACGCGCGTGCCCACGAGCGCCTCGTAGAGCTCGAGGCTCAGCTCTTCCGGCGTCAGCAGGTAGGCCTTGGGCAGGCCGCCGAAGGTCTGGTCGATCAGCTCGCCCGTCGCGGCGGACTCGAGCCGGTAGTGCAGCAGCACCGGCTCGTCGGGGCGCAAGCGGTCTCCTTGCCCCTCGACCACGGTCGAGGCCTTCGTCCCGACGATGTCGAACGGGGGCTGGTAGACGATCGTCGGCGCCGTCCCGAGCGCGCCCTCGACCTCGATCGTGGCTTCGACGGGTGCCTCGGTGCACGCGACGAGCGCGAGGACGACCACGAGGGCGCCGACGGTGCGGCGCAGGGACTGCCAGGTTCTCGACACGGCAGCCCACTCTACGTGCGCTACATCGAGGCGATGAGCCGCTCGACGCGTTCGTCCACGCTACGGAACGGGTCCTTGCACAGCACCGTGCGCTGCGCCTGGTCGTTGAGCTTGAGGTGCACCCAGTCCACCGTGTAGTCCCGGCGTGCCTCCTGGGCCGCGCGGACGAAGTCGCCGCGCAGCTTGGCCCGCGTGGTCTGGGGCGGCAGCGCCGTGGCCTCGAATACGTCGAGGTCCGTGACGACCCGGTCGACCATGCCGCGCGCCGCGAGCAGGTTGTACAAGCCGTCCGTGCGGGAGATGTCGTGGTACGCGAGGTCGAGCCGAGCCACCCGCGGGTCGGAGAGCTCGAGGCCGTGCTTGGTCATGTAGCGCTCGATGACCCGGTACTTGATGACCCAGTCGAGCTCGCGCTCCACGAGGTCGAGGCGCCCGGTGCGCACGGCGTGCAGCCCGCGCTCCCACAGCTCGAGCATGCGCTTGGTGAGCGGGCTCGGGTCGAGGTGCGCCGCGACGAAGTCCCGCACCTTCGCGAGGTACTGCTCCTGCAGGTCGATCGCCGTGACGGTGCGTCCCGAGGCGAGCGTCACGGTGGCCGTGCCCGTCATGTCGTGCGAGATCTCGCGGATCGCGCGCATGGGGTTCTCGAGCGCGACGTCCCGCATGGGCAGCCCCGCCTCGATCATCGACAGCAACAGGTCCGTCGTGGCGACCTTGAGCGCCGTGGTGACCTCCGACATCGAGGAGTCGCCCACGATCACGTGCAGGCGCCGGTAGTGCTCGGCGTCGGCGTGCGGCTCGTCGCGCGTGTTGATGATGGGCCGCGACCGAGTCGTGGCGCTCGAGACGGCCTCCCAGATGTGGTCCGCGCGCTGGGACAGGCAGTATATGGTGCCGCGCGGGGTGGTCAGGACCTTGCCCGCGCCCGTGAGCACCTGTCGCGTGATGAGGAAGGGCACGAGCACGTCGGAGAGCCGCGCGAAATCGCCCTGACGGCGCACGAGGTAGTTCTCGTGGCAGCCGTAGGAGTTGCCGGCCGAGTCCGTGTTGTTCTTGAACAGGTGGACGCGACCTTCGATGCCCTCGTGCTCGAGACGCTGCTGGGCGTCCACGACGAGCCCCTCGAGGATCCGCTCGCCGCCGCGGTCGTGCGCGATGAGCTGACCGATGTCGTCGCACTCCGCCGTCGCGTACTCGGGATGCGAGCCGACGTCGAGATAGAGCCGCGAGCCGTTGCGCAGGAACACGTTCGAGCTGCGCCCCCACGCGACCACCTTGCGGAACAGGTAGCGCGCGACCTCGTCGGCGCTCAGACCGCGACCGGAGTCCGAGGCGCACGTGACCCCGTACTCCGTCTCGAGGCCGAAGATGCGCCGCTGCACGTCAGTCCCCTCGCGCCAGGAGCGCGTCGAGCGCCGCGGGCGCGATGCGCCGGAACGCGCGACGGGACCGGGTCCGGTCCAGGACGGCGACCTCGAGCTGGCTCGTGTCGAGCTCCTTCGCGGGGCCCTCGGGCTGCGTCGCGAGCACGTCTACCGCGAGGCGCATCGTCGCGGCGAGGTCGAGACCCTCGCGCCAGCCGGCCTGCGCCACGGCGTCGAGCTCCTCGGCCTGGCCGCCCATGACCACGAAGCCTTTCTCGTCCGCGACCGAGCCGTCGTACGAGAGCCGGTAGATCTGGTCGCTGCTCTGGTCCACGCCCACCTCGGCGACGACGAGCTCGACCTCGAGCGGCTTGGACTCCGTGGTGAACACCGTGCCGAGCGTCTGGGCATACGCGTTCGCGAGAGCGCGCGCGTTGACGTCCGTGCGGTCGTAGGAGTACCCGCGCAGGTCCGCGTAGCGCACGCCCGCGACCCGGAGGTTCTCGAACTCGTTGTACTTGCCCACGG
>JAAYZM010000278.1 GCA_012514835.1 Actinomycetales bacterium | reverse complement strand
CGGCCCTCGGGCGGGAGCGGGCCCTGCCCGCCCTGCGCGTGACCGAGGGCTCGGCCGACCCGCTCGCAGTCCTCGTGCGGACGTTCGTGCTGGGCCGCCCCACCTCGCGCGCCGCCCTCGACGCGGCCCTCCCGCGGCTCGGCACCCACGGCGCCACGCGCCTCGGTCTCGTGGAGGCGGCGGGGGCCGACGACGGCGACCTCGTGCGACCGCTCCTCGACCTGCGCCCGTACGCCGCCACCGATGCGGCGGGCGATCTCGCGTGGTGGATCGTCTCCGACCTCGGCGAGCTGGCCACCGGCCGGGCGCTGCGCACCGACCACGTGCTCGGTGTGGGTGGCGCGTCCACGACGCTCGCCCAGATCACGGTCCGCACACCGCGCGCCCGCACGCTCGACCTCGGCACGGGCTGCGGCATCCAGGCCCTCCACGCGGCCCGGCACTCGAAGCATGTCGTGGCGACGGACATCTCGCGGCGCGCCCTCGAGATCGCGGCCCTCAACGCGGCGCTCGTGGGAGCGGACCTCGACCTGCGCCATGGTTCGATGCTCGAGCCGGTCGAGGGTGAGCGATTCGACCTTGTGGTGTCCAACCCGCCGTTCGTCATCACCCCGCGCGTGGCGGGCGTGCCGGAGTACGAGTACCGCGACGGCGGGCAGGCGGGTGACGCCCTGGTGCGCGGGCTCGTGGAGAGCGTGGGCGGGGTGCTCGCCGAGGGTGGCGTGGCTCAGCTGCTCGGCAACTGGGAGATCCGCGAGGGGCAGGACTGGCGCGAGGCCGTCGATCCGTGGCTCGAGGCGTCCGGCCTGGACGGCTGGGTGGTTCAGCGCGAGCTGCTCGACCCGGCAGAGTACGCCGAGACGTGGCTGCGCGACGGCGGCACCACGCCCGAGCGTGACCCCGAGGCGTGGGCCCACCGGTACGGCGCGTGGCTCGACGACTTCGCGGCACGCGACGTCACGGCGATCGGCTTCGGGTTCCTCACGCTGCGCCGCCCCACCAGCAGCTCGGTCTCCGGCGGGGCCCCGACGCTGCGCCGCCTCGAAGAGCTCACCGGCACACTCCACCAGCCGCTCGGCGGAGCGATCGGCGCATTCCTCGACGCCCACGACTGGCTCGAGACGCACGACGACGACGCCCTCGCGGCGACCCGCCTCCACGTCGCACCGGACGTGACGGAGGAGCGCTACCTGACCCCGGGTGTGCCGGACCCGAGCATCGTTCTCCTGCGCCAGGGCGGTGGCTTCGGGCGCGCGGTCCAGGTGGGGACGGCCGTGGCCGGGCTCGTGGGTGCGAGCGACGGGGAGCTCGCCGTCGGACAGATCCTTGCCGCCCTTGCCGCCCTGCTGGACCGGGACGCGGACGGCCTCGCGCGCGAGGTGCTTCCCACCGTGCGCGGCCTCGTGCTGGACGGGCTGCTCACCGTGGACACCCCCTGATCGAGACCAGGCGCCGCGGCTAGCGTGAACCACGTCGACGCCACGCCCCGGGGGACTCCATGACTCACGCACCGCGCTTCCGCTCGCTCGCCTTCGTGGACCTGCCGCGCCCGGACTTCGCGGACGTGGTGATCATCGCCAGGCACCCCCGCACCCCGGAGGACCCGGAGGCGTGGGCCCGGGCGATCTTCTCCCCGGACTCGGCGCCGGGCTGGGTGAAGGCCCTGTTCGGCCTGCGCGCCGTGCTCGCCCCGCTGATCGGCCTCGAGGGGGCGCCGCAGGGTGTGTTCGAGGTGGACCGGGTCGAGGGCGAGGAGGCGCTCATCAGCGCGGACGATCGTCACCTGGACTTCCGGTGCGCGGTGGGTGTGGACGTCGAGGCGGGGCTCGTGCGGGTCACCACGGCCGTGCGGCTCAAGGGCTGGCGGGGGCGCGTCTACTTCGCCCCGGTGCGGCTGTTGCACCCCACGGTGGTCGAGGCGATGCTGCGTCGGGCGGCCCGGCGCCTCGCGCGCGAGGGTCTCGCTACTGGCGGCTGAGCGAGTAGCTGAACTCGAACCCGGGGCTGTCTGGGGCGATCGCGGTGAGCGTGAGCTGGTCACCGGCGCACGCGAAGCGCACCTGACCCTCGGGCAGCGAGGCGCCGGTCTGGCCGATGAGGTCGCCCAGCCCCAGGTCCCCCAGCCCGTCCATCTCCTTGCCGTCCACGAGCACCTTCATGTGCAGCTCGTAGGCGTCCGTGTCGATCGAGGTGACGTAGAACATGTCGTCCTCGACCCGGTACTCGCCGATGCTGTGCCCGTCCATCGTCATGACCATGGTCATGTTCATGCTCTCGGGGCCCGCGCTGATGGACCACACCTGGGGGTCGTACTCCTGGCGGATCGTCGAGCCGTCGAACGTCACGAGGGCGTCGCCCTCGACGCTGAAGTCGTTGATCGGGGCCTCGGGGACCTGCGACATCATCTCGAGGAACGTCTTCTCGACCTCGGCGGCGGCGTAGAGCCACGAGCCCTGGAGGCACACCGCGTCGCCGGCTCCTGCGCTCGCGGACGTCTCGGTCTCGGTCGGCTCGGCGGGCTCGGCAGCCTCGTCGTCCGTCGCCTCAGCGTCGGGTTCGACGTCGGTGGGGGTGCCCGTCTCCTCGTCAGGCGCCGCCGAGGCGTCCTCTGGCGCGGCGCTCGTCGTCTCGGCGGGCGCGGTCGCCTCACCCGGCTCGCTCGCTGAGCATCCCGCGAGGGCGAGCACGACGACGGCGGTGGCGGCAGGGAGGAGTCGGATGTTCGTGAGCATCTGGCCATCCTGGCAGGACCGCACCGAAGTTTCGACGGTGCCGCGGGTGAACTCCTCGGCCCTGCGCGCTGATCAGGTCGGCATGGTCATACGGCCGAGCCCGATTTATCCCCTACGGTGTTCCGCGTGGAACCTGTCAGCACGGCTGTGAGCGCGCGCAGCGCCGTGGCCGCGCGCACGGCCGTCGCGTCCCGCACCGGCCTCGTCTTGGGCCTGCTCACCGCGGTCCTCGCGAGCGCCGCGGTGTGGCTCACGTGGCGGGTGTTCGTCACCACGGCCGAGGGACAGCGCGTGGACCAGGCGGCGATGGACGGCGCGCAGTTCGGCCGCACGCGCTTGTGGCAGGTCGCCGAGCCGGTGCTCGAGGTCGTGTCCGTCCCCGCCCTCGGGATCGTGCTCGTCGCGGCGATG
>JAAYZM010000277.1 GCA_012514835.1 Actinomycetales bacterium | reverse complement strand
GGCAACGGCAAGGGGCAGATCTTCGTCAAGGGTGAGGTCATCAAGACGGTCCCCGAGGCGGAGATCGTCGAGGTGCTCATCGAGGAGGCCATGCGCCTGGCTGCCGAGATGGAGCCCGCCGAGGGCGAGACCCCCGTCGTCTCGGTGGGCTGAACCGGACGAGCCGTCCCACGAACGACCCGGCGGGCGGGGCCCGCGTGGTGCACAATTCGAGCATGGCACGATGGCGCGCCCCGCTGCTGAGCGGCAGGTCGGTAGGCGGCCGGGTCCTCACGGACGCCGACGTCCCCGACGCGCTGCGCGTGTGCGCCCAGGTGCCCGTCGACTCGGTGCTCGCGGCGACCCGTGTCGCGACGGCGGCCGAGGTGGGCCTGCGCCGTGCGGGGGGAGTCCTGTGGGGCTTCGAGCGGGACGGTGAGCTCATCGCCGTGTGCTGGTCGGGGGCCAACCTCGTCCCCGTGGTCCCCCCGGGGGCCGAGGAGGCGATCGGGGCCTTCGCGCGGCTCGCGCGGTCCGCGAGCCGACGCTCGTCGTCGATCGTGGGGGAGCGCTCGGCCGTGCTCGGGCTGTGGGAACAGCTCTCGAGCCACTGGCCCGCGCCCCGTGAGATCCGCGCCGACCAGCCGTCGCTCGTGATCGACTCCGAGCCGCTCGCGACGCCGGACCCCGCCGTCCGACGGACCCACGCGAACGAGTACGACGAGGTGCTCCCCGCGTGCATCGCGATGTTCACCGAAGAGGTGGGCTACTCGCCCGCGTCCGGACCCTCGGGCCCGTACGAGGTGCGGGTGCGCCACCTCATCGAGCAGGGGCGCTCCTTCGCGAGCTTCGACGGGAACCCGCCGCACGTGCTGTTCAAGGCCGAGATCGGTGCTCTCGCGTGCGGGGTCGCCCAGGTGCAGGGCGTCTGGGTGCGACCTGACCGTCGTGGCGAGGGGCTCGCGGTCGCGGGCATGGCCGCCGTCGCGCAGCACGTGCGACGCACCATGGCGCCCACCGTCTCGCTGTACGTCAACGACTACAACGCTCCCGCCCTCGCCGCGTACCGCCGCGTGGGCTTCCGCCAGGTCGGGTCGTACGCGACCGTCCTGTTCTGAGCCCTCACTCCCAGCCCCGCGTCGCGGTACGCAGCCGCGCGCGCCCGGTGCGCACCGCCGTCCGTCCGCGCTCGAGCAACGTCGCGGCGAGCACCACGAGCAGCCCCACCACGGCGACGGCCACCCACAGCGCGGCGCCACCCCACGCGGGGACCACGGCCACGAGCGGAAGCAGCACGGCGACCACGAGGCCGGTGAGCACGATGATCACGCCGGCGAGGAGACGGCGCCGGACCCGTGTCACCACGGCCCACAGGAAGACGAGCACCCCGATCCCGGCCGCGACCAGGGCGTGCCACACGGAGGTCGTGAACGCGGCGACGAACGACGCGACCACGAGGAAGGCGATGCCCGCGACGTCGAGCGCCGCGACCGCGGGCTCGTTCGCCCGGAGCCCACGACGACGGCGGTCCGCCCGCCACAGCTCGACCACGCAGATCGTCGCGAGCCCCACGGAGACCGTGTACCAGATCGCGACGCCCCCGAACGCGTCCGAGGCGTAGACGGCCCACGCGAGCCACGCGAGCAGTGGCGCCGAGAGCCGGAGCCCGAGGCGTCGCAACGCCACCCCGTAGGCGGCCGCCTGCACCGCGGCGGCTGCGAGCACCATGGCGCCGAACGCGCGCGGCGCGGCGGGATCGGCGAAGGCGAACCCCGCCGCCACCGCGAGGGTGGCGGTTCCGAAGACCACGAGGGGCGTCGTGAGGGCGGGGCGTCCAGCGCGCGCGACGGCCACGACGACGACGGCGGTCCCGAGGGCCACCCCGGTGAGCACCGTGACCCGCGCGAGCGGCGTCGCGGAGGCCGCCGCCAGGCCCGTGAGCACCGCAGCGAGCGCCGGGGCCACGGCCGCGACCCGCCACCCGGTGCGCCACGCGTCCGGCTCTGTCTCGGCGCGCTGCCCCGAGAGCTGGCCGACGAGCACCGCGGTGATCGCGAGGAGCGCCCACGCACCCCCCTGCCACCAGCTCACCGCGACCCCGTCCGCCCAGAAGGACGCGAGCCCCGCGCCCACGGCGAGCGAGGCACCGAGCCCGCCCCACGGCGCGCACCACGAAGCGTCGAGCCGCCGCGCGGCCGTCGCTCCCACCACACCGAGTGCCACGAGGGCCGCGCCGACGGCGGTGACGTCCACCCGGAGCTGGGCGGCGCCACCGAGAGCCGTCGGGCCGCTCACCCACACGAGCCACGCGACGGCGGCAAGCACCGCACCGACCCACTGGCGCGCCGTTCGCCACGCACCCGACTCGCGCAGTGCCGCGAGCGCGGTGTGGGCCGCGGACAGCCCCACGAGCGTCACCACCGCCCAGCCACGGCTCGCCCACGCGGCACCGAGCAGCACGAGCATGCTCCCGACGGCGGCGAGCACCTCGCTCGTCGCGCGCAACCGGGCAAGCCGCACCCCGGTGCCGATCGCGAGTCCACCGACCACCACGTACACCGCGGACCGCTCGTGGGTGCTCGCGGCACCGAGGGCCGTGATCGCCGGCAGGGCCGCGGACACGGCCAGGGGCACGTCCCAGCGGGCCCACCGGGGCTCAAGCCGTTCGGGCACCGTGGGCCGGACGAGCGACGCGCCGAGAGCGGCGAGCAGGCAGATCCCGGCCGTCGCGACGTCGAACCACCCGCCCGCAGGGGCGACCAGCAGGCGTGTCCCGAGCCAGGCCACGAGCACCGTGAGCGCGCCGACGGTGCCGACGCCACCGAGCCCCGCGATCGCGGTGGCGAAGACTGCCGCGGCCAGCAGCAGGATGCCAGCGGTGTCCGCGTCGACGGAGCCCAGCTCGAAGGCGCTCCGCAGCGCGAGCGCCAAGGACACGAGCGTGCCCAGCGCGAGCTGCACCGTGCCCACGAGGTACGGCGGAATGGCGGCAGCGCGCCTGGGAAAGGCACGAGGCGAGCTCGGACGCGCTCGGTCCACGAGGAGCGCACCCGTGGCGAGCACCCCACCCACGACGACGAGCGTGCCCGCCGTGACCGAGGCGCTGCCGAGGGTGCGCACGAAGAGCGATCCCGCCCACACGGTGACCCCGACGCACGGCGCGAGGGCCAACCACGACACCCACGTGAGCACCGCGTCGCGCTCGCGGACCACGGGGCCCACCAGCACGAGGGTGCCGAGCGCGACCGCCGTCGGCCAGCTCCCGAACTGGCCTGACCCGTCAGGCCCTGCGGGCGTGATCCCCACGGCGAGCGCCGCGAGCGCGAGGGCGGACCACGGCAGCACGGGGCTCAGCCGCACCGGGGTACGGACCCGCGTGGCGGCGGCGCACCCGAGCGCGGCGACGATGATCGGGGCCGTCCACCAGGGCGCGTCGATCCGGACGAGGTCGAAGGCGTCGAGGCCCACGATCGCCGTGAGAGGTGTCCCGAGGATCACGAGGACCCAGGGCAGGGACCGCAGCCCCTGGGCGCAGTCGAGCGCCGCGCCGACGGGCGAGCGCTCGAGGTCGCCCAGGATCGCGGTGACGAGCCACGCGAGCGTGGCGGCCGTGAGGATGACGGTGCGGGTACGCCCGTCCATCGGGCCAGCGGCCGACACCGCCAGCGTGGCGAGCCCGGCAGACGCGGTCGCGAGTGCGGCCCGCCGTCGTGCGGGGCTCAGGTCCGCACCTCCCGCGTGGGCCGCGACGACGGCGCCGAGGCCGAGCACCACGAACCCGAACGTCACCGTTCCTCGGCCCCACCCGGCGGCCCCGGCCACGGCGAGCCACCATCCCCAGACCACGGGGGTCGCGAGCATCACGGTGGTGGCCGGGGGTGGGGGACCCGCGACGAGCGCCGCGACGGCGAGCGCGAGCATCACGGGGACGACGGCGCGCTCCGGACCGAAGCCGTACGCGACCAGCCCGGTGGCCCAGAGCACCACCGCGGCGAGCACCGTGAGCGAGACGGCCCAGGCCCACCACGTCCACCAGAGGATGTCCTTCGGGCCGCGCCGCAAGCGTCCCCGAGCGAGAGGGGCCACCCCGAGAGCGAGGACGGCGAGGAGCGTCCCGGCCCACGTCCCGCCGTGGTGCAGCCACACGTTCGCGACCGCGGCGACCGGCACGACGGCGGCGATCACGTCGAGCGTGACGCCCGCGCCGTGCAGCGGCGGCGGGGACACGCGACGCACGGGTGCCCATGCGGTGAGTGCGACCGCACCGGCCAGTCCCCACCACGCGCCGTCGGCGTGCAGCGCACCGAGTCCCGAGAGGATCACGAGGGCCCAGCCGAGCATGGCGAACGCGACGTCAGACCCTCGGGCGCGACGGACCATCAGCTCGAGCAGGCCGGCGCCCGCGAGGAGCGCGGCGAGCAGCAGGGCGGGCTTGGCCCCGAGCGCCGCGCCCGGCGCGGCCACGTGCTCCGTGAGCAGCGGGGTCTCCTCCTCGATCGTCACCACGCGGACGACGACGGCGAGCCATGCGCCCACGAGCACGTCGGCGCGGTGCCGTTCCACGCACAGGACGAGGGTGAGGGCGAGGGCCGCCGTCGTGACGAGGGTCGGCACGAGGGGCCACCCCTCGGCCACCCCGGCGACGAGGGCGAGGGCCGCCGTGACGACCATCCCGGCGGGAGCGGCCGCTCGAGCTCCGGCCGGGAGGGTCGCTGTGCGCTGGGCCCACCACGTGGTCGCGAGGACCGCGAGCGCGATGACCATCACCTGCGCGCTGCCGGGCACGGCGACGTCCTCACCGCGCGGTGCGGGCCGCCCGAGCGCGAGCGCGCCGATCCCCGCGGCGAACCATATGGCGGGCGCGACCATGACGCCGAGCGCCGAGTCGGGACGGCGCCACGTCCGCAGTGCGTACGCCGCGGCGACGGCCGCGCACGCCAACCCCGCGACGAGGGGCAGCGCCGGCCCGTGGAGGTCGGGTGGCAGCCCGAAGCCGTCGACCATCGAGGTCACCACCATGACGGGCAGGATCAGCCCGCCCACGGCGATCATGGCCCGCGCGACGAACCGGGCCCCGCTGCGCGCGAGCAGCCAGGCCGCGACGAACGGCACGGCGGCGACCGCGATCTCGGCGACGGGCCTCAGCCCGGGCTCGACGTCACCGAACGCGAACGCGACGAGGCCGAACACGCCGACGAAGAGCAGGAGCACACCGAGGTAGGTCAGTCCGTGGACCGTGAGGTCGGTGTCGAGGCGGAGCCTGCTCGCGCGCCACCACCGCGAGACCCGGGAGACCTGGACAGCGGCCGGTGCGTGCTGCCGCGGCCTCGGTGCGGGTCGAGGCGTCGAGGCTGGAGCCTGAGCGGGCGTGGCCCACGACGCGGCGCGCGGCGGTGGGGGAGGCACCGGGACCGGTGCCACCGGGACCGGCGCCACGGGGACCGGCGGACCGGGAGGCGCGGGCACCACCGCGGGCGCCGCGTGCGGCCCCACGGCCTCGACGGCGAGCTGGTCCGTGAGCCGTGCGAGCGTGTCGACGTGCTCGCCCGCGAGCACCCCGCGGTGCCGGGCCTCGGCGAGGAAGGTCGTCCGGACGTACGCGAGCGCGGGCAGGTCGGCGGGTGCCGGCCCGCGCGCGGGCGCCGGGTGCGCACCGAGCCGAGGCGTGTCGCCGTCGGACTCCCACGCCGTCCACCACACGCCGTCCCACCACCGGGCGTCAGCCCGGCGCTCGGGGTCCGGGTACCACCCGGCTCGCATCGTCCCCGTCATGGTGCACCTCCGCAGGACCCCGTGCTGGTCACGGCATCGCGCACATCCTTGCGGAAGGGGGCCTCGGGCCGCCGGGCACCCCCGGTCGCCTGTGGATAACCAGTGATCGGTACCGCCGGAGGCGCACTAGGCTTGCGCCCATGCTGCGGATGTCCTCCCTGTTCCTGCGCACGCTGCGCGAAGACCCCGTCGACGCCGAGGTGGCCTCTCACCGCCTCCTCGTGCGGGCGGGCTACATCCGTCGCGCGGCGCCCGGGATCTACACGTGGCTCCCGCTCGGTCTGCGCGTGCTCGCGAAGGTCGAGCAGGTGGTCCGCGAGGAGATGGCCGCGATCGACGCGCAAGAGGTGCACTTCCCCGCGCTGCTCCCGAAGGAGCCCTACGAGGCGACGGGTCGGTGGACCGAGTACGGCCCCAACATCTTCCGCCTCAAGGACCGCCGCGAGAACGACTACCTGCTCGCGCCCACGCACGAGGAGATGTTCACGCTCCTGGTGAAGGACCTGTACTCCTCGTACAAGGACCTCCCGCTCGCGCTCTACCAGATCCAGACGAAGTACCGCGACGAGGCGCGTCCCCGCGCAGGCCTCATCCGCGGGCGCGAGTTCATCATGAAGGACGCGTACTCCTTCGACGTGGACGACGCAGGGCTCGAGGCCTCCTACGAGCGTCAGCGCGGTGCCTACCAGCGGATCTTCACCCGGCTCGGTCTCGAGTACGTGATCGTCGCGGCCACCTCGGGCGCGATGGGCGGCTCGCGCTCGGAAGAGTTCCTCACGCCGACGGCGATCGGCGAGGACACGTTCGTGCGCTCGCCCGGCGGCTACACGGCGAACGTCGAGGCCGTCACCACCCCGGTGCCGGAGTCGATCGACCTCGACGGCCTGCCCGCGGCCCACGTCGAGGACACCCCTGACACCCCCACGATCGAGACGCTCGTGGCGCACGCCAACGCGACCTTCCCGCGTGCCGACCGGCCGTGGACGGGCGCGGACACCCTGAAGAACGTCGTCGTCGCCCTGCGTCAGCCCGACGGTACGCGCGAGCTCCTCGTCGTGGGCCTGCCGGGGGACCGCGAGGTCGACGCGAAGCGGCTCGAGGCCGCCGTCGCGCCCGCCGAGGTCGAGGTCGCCACGGACGAGGACCTCAAGGCGCGCCCCGAGATCGTCAAGGGATACCTGGGCCCCGCCGTCCTGGGTCCCAACGCGCCGCTGGACGCCGACGGTGTCTCGACGGGCGTGCGCTACCTCCTCGACCCGCGGGTCGTGCCCGGAACGCGCTGGATCACGGGCGCCAACGTGGCCGGCAAGCACGTGTTCGACCTCGTCGCGGGCCGGGACTTCACGGCCGACGGCACCGTCGAGGCCGCCGAGGTGCGCGCGGGCGACCCCGCGCCGGACGGCTCGGGCCCGCTCGAGCTCGCGCGCGGGATCGAGATCGGCCACATCTTCGCGCTCGGCCGCAAGTACGCCGAGGCGCTCGGCCTCAAGGTGCTCGACCAGAACGGCAAGGCCGTCACGGTCACGATGGGCTCCTACGGGATCGGCGTCTCGCGTGTCCTCGCGGCGCTCGCGGAGGCCAACCACGACAACGCCGGGCTCGTGTGGCCCGCGCACGTCGCGCCCGCGCACGTGCACGTCGTCGCGACGGGCAAGGACGCCGCGGTGTTCGAGGCCGCCGAGAAGATCGCGGGCGAGCTCGAGGGGCGCGGCGTCGAGGTCCTCTACGACGACAGGTTCAAGGTCTCGCCCGGTGTGAAGTTCGCCGACGCCGAGCTCTTGGGCGTGCCCGTCCTCGTGGTGGTCGGTCGTGGCCTCGCCGAGGGCACCGTCGAGGTGCGCCGTCGCGCGGGCGGCGAGCCGCAGCACGTCGCGGTGGACGGTGCGAGCGAGACGATCGCGGCGACCGTCGCCGAGCTCCTCGAGGGCTGACGCGAGCGCCGTGCCGCCCCCGAACGGGTGGGCGGTGCGTCAGTCGAGCCCGGGGAACGCCGTCGGACCGAGACCCCACCGGCGCGCGGACTCCGTCGCGAGCGTGTGGAGCTCGGCGAGCTCGGCGCGCGACCCGGGCTCCGCGAGCGCGACGAGCGCCGCGTAGCTCACCACGAGCGCCTGCTCGACGTCGGCGCCGAGCACCGCGCGCGACTCCTCGGTGTCCGCGGACCCGCCCAGGGCGTAGGACACGGCCCGCGGGTCGAGGCCTGGTTCGGTGAGCCCCGCGAGGCGCGCCCACGCCTCGGACGTCACGCGGTGCCGGGTGGCCGCGGCGAGCGCGCGGTTGCGGACACCGCCCTCGGGCGAGCGGGCCGCGATGGTCTCGAACGCGAAGGCGGCCTGGTCCTCGGCGAGGACGAGAAGCTCGAGGTCG
>JAAYZM010000033.1 GCA_012514835.1 Actinomycetales bacterium | reverse complement strand
GACTGCGTCTTGGGGGCCGTGCGGTTGATCTCGTCCGCGAGCAGCAGGTCCGTGAAGATGGGGCCCGGGCGGAACTCGAAGTCCCCGCGCGCCGGGTCGAACACGGCTGATCCCGTGATGTCGCTCGGCAGCAGGTCAGGCGTGCACTGCAGGCGCCGGAAGTCCAGGCCCAGGGCCGTCGCGAGCGTGCGCGCCGTGAGCGTCTTGCCGAGGCCCGGGACGTCCTCGAACAGCACGTGGCCGCCCGCGAGGATCGCCGAGAGCGCCGTGCGCACGGCCTCCTCCATACCCACCACCACGGTGGCGACCTCCGCGAGGATGTCCTCCCCGTAGGAGGAGACCCGGGCGAAGGGCATCGGTTCGACGGTCATGAGGTGGGTCCTTCCGGGGAGGGCAGGGGGCGGTGGTTCGTCGTCGTCGTCGTTCGTGTCTTTGTCACGGCCGGGCCTCGCTCGCGTCCGGCGCGGCGCGCTCGAGGGCCGCGACGCACTGCTCGTACTCGCGGCGGCTCGGCATGTCCGCGTTCGCGGTGAGCACGGTCCACGCCGTGGGGCCCAGGAGCGCGCGGATCTGCTCGTGGTCCTGCGGGCGCTCGAGGCTCAGCCCGTGCCGGGCGAGGCGGCCCGCGGCGACGGCCCGCACGCGGCGCAGCGCACCCTCGCCCACCCGGCCCCCGCGGCCCAAGAGGGACCAGCTGAGCGCCGCGACCTCGAGGCGCGAGCCGTCGGTCTCCGCGCGGTCGTCCGGGAGCCACGCGGCAGACGCACCGCCACGGCGCAGGACGACGACGGCGAGCACGATCACCAACGTCGCGAGGCCAAGAAGAATCGCGTGCTCGGTGTCGAAGCCCACCACCTTGGTGACCAGGCCCGCCGCGGCGGCGCCCACGACGATGCGCATCGGGACCACGAGTCCGGCGAACACGCGGCTCAGCGTGCTGGCGCGCCTCATGCGTCGAGCCCCTCGGCGAGCGTGGTCAGGCACCGGCCCGCGAGCTCGACGTCGGCCACCGTGGCGCCGTGCGTGGAGTAGCGGGCGCGGTGGTAGAGGCCCAGCAGGGTGCGGATCGCGGCGGGGTCCACCTCGGTGCGGTCGAGCACGGCGACGGTGAACTCGGTGGGGGTGGCGGAGTCTTCGCGGGGGACGCCCGAGCGGCCCGCGGCGTCCTCGACGGCCACCCACGCGGCCTGGATCGCATCCGTAGGCTCACGGTGCTCCGCGAGTCGCGCCCACGCCTCCGCGATGCCCTCGCGCAGCTCCACCACGTCCGGCATGGCGGTGTCCGGGGCGAGGACGCTGCCCGGGATGCCGCCGTCGGCGTCCTCCTCGACCCGCTTGGCGCGGTCCTGCCACGTGCTGCGCACCATGCGCAGGCCGTAGCCGAGCAGGCCCACCACGGCCAGGCCCGCCATGACCACGAGCAGGCCGAGCACGAGGCCGCGCATGCTCAGGCCGTAACCGTCCGGGAGCGCGTCGATCGGGGGTGGCGGGGGCTCGACCGTGGGGGTGGGTGTGGGGGCCGGGTTGCCGGTTCCCGAGGAGAACCGGGGGCTCCAGCGGCCCGCCGCGACCGCCGTCCAGACGGCCAGGAAGGTCAAGAGCGTGATGGCGACGAGGCCCGCCGTGCTCAAGGTGCCGGGGGTCCGCGCGGCGGGGGGCTTCGTGGCCTTGACCATGCGACCTCCCTCGGCTGCGTCCATGCGTCCGTTCGCCCGTGCTCGTGCGTGCCACTCTAGGGCGGTCCCGGACGGCGCCGCGGCCCCTTCGCACCCCGTGGAAGGATGCACCCATGGCCTCCCGTGAACGCACCCGGCTCGCCGACGTCTCGCCCGCGATCGCCCTCGGACCCCTCGACGGGCGGTACCGCTCCGCCGTTTCCTCCCTTGTGGACCACTTGTCCGAGCCCGCGCTCAACCGCGAGCGCCTGCACGTCGAGGTCGAGTGGCTCATCCACCTGTCCGCGCACCGCGTGGTGCCGGGCGCGCCCGTGCTGTCCTCCGAGGAGGAGGAGTACCTGCGTGGTGTTGTCTCCTCGTTCGGGGCGGCGGAGATCGCGGAGCTTGCCGAGATCGAGCGGCGCACCGTGCACGACGTGAAGGCCGTCGAGTACTTCCTCAAGGCGCGGCTCGCTGCGGCTCCGGAGGTGCTGGGCGAGGACACGGTGCTGCCGAGCGTGAGCGAGCTGGTGCACTTCGCGTGCACGAGCGAGGACGTGAACAACCTGTCGTACGCGCTCATGGTGCGCGGGGCCGTGCGCGAGGTGTGGTTGCCCGCGGCGCGCGCCCTCGTGGCCGACGTCGCATCGATGGCCCGTGAGTACGCCGAGCAGCCCATGCTCGCCCTGACCCACGGGCAGCCCGCGACGCCCACGACCCTCGGCAAGGAGCTCGCCGTCTTGGCCCACCGCCTGGGCCGCCAGCTGCGCCGCATCGAGCACGCCGAGTACCTCGGCAAGATCAACGGGGCGACGGGCACGTACGGCGCGCACGTGGTGGCCGTGCCCGGGGCGGACTGGCCCGAGCTCTCCCGGCTGTTCGTCGAGCACCTGGGCCTGGTGTGGAACCCGCTGACCACGCAGATCGAGTCGCACGACTGGCAGTCCGAGCTCTACGGGGACATGGCGCGGTTCAACCGGATCCTGCACAACCTCGCG
>JAAYZM010000276.1 GCA_012514835.1 Actinomycetales bacterium | reverse complement strand
GACCGCGTCGCCACGCACATCCTCGCGTGGGAAGGCACGGAAGAGAACCCGTCGAGCTGGTACTGGTTCGAGGGCAACTTCGAGTCCTACGAGGCCAACAAGGTCGAGCGGCTCGGGGCCGACGCCGCGCGTCCGCACCGCGTCACGTACCGCAAGCTCACCAGGGACTGAGCCGTGGCTCGCCTCGCCGTCCCCGTCGCGGTGCGCTGGGGCGACCTCGACGCGTACGGCCACGTCAACAACGTGGCAGTGCTCAGCCTGCTCGAAGAGGCGCGCGTCGCGGCCTTCTGGCACCCCGGCGACGCCGAGCCCGAGTACCCCACGGCCGTGCTCCTCGCCGGCCCGGGCGCCCAGACCATCACGGTGGTCGCCAAGCACGAGGTCGAGTACCTCGCGCCCTTCGGGCACCTGCGCGAGGGCGTCGTGGTCGAGCTGTGGATCGGGAACCTCGGGGGAGCCTCGATCGACATCTGCTACGAGATCTTCCCCGCGCAGGGGGAGGGGCCCGACGACGGCGCTCCCCGGCGACCCTTCGTGCGGGCGACCTCGACCCTCGTGATGCTCGACGCGCGCACCAACGCCCCGCGGCGCCTCGGCGAGGCGGAGCGGGCAGCCTGGGAGCCCTTTGTCGAAGAGCCCGTCCAGCACCGACGCAGGGCTTGACCCTCCTGTCACGGGAGGCTCCAGGGTGGTCGGCATGGACAAGGAGAACGACCGTCTCGAGGCCTCCGAGCGGTTCACCATCGGTGAGCTCGCCCGGCGCACCCGCCTGACGGTCAAGGCCCTGCGCTGGTACGACGAGGTCGGGGTCCTGCGCCCCGACCACGTCGACCCGGCCTCGGGCTACCGGTACTACCGGCCCGAGCAGGTCGAGCCTGCCCGGCTCGTCGGCCTGCTGCGCCAGCTCGACATGCCGCTGCCTGCGGTGACCGCGTTCCTCGCCGAGCCGAGCCGAGAGCGCCTGCGCTCGTGGTGGCTCGCCGAGGAGGCGGCCTTCGAGCAGCGTCGGGGCCTTGTCCGCTACCTCGAGCTGAGCCTGAGTGAAGGAGCGAGACCCATGATCGACATCAAGACCCGCGAGATCGGCGCACGGAAGGTCGCGACCCTCACGGGCCGCGTGCGCCAGCCCGAGCTGAACGAGTTCATCCCCGCCTCGAGCGAGAAGATCCGCTCCTACCTGCGCTCCCAGGGCGCGCAGGACGAGGGCCTCGAGCTCGTGCTGTACCACGCAGCCCCCACGCCCGACGTCGAGGCACCCGTCGAGGTGTGCGTGCCCTTCACCGGCTCGGTCGAGCCCGAGGGCGAGATCGTGGTGCGCATCGAGGGTCCGTGGACCGAGGCATTCGTCGAGTCGACGAAGAGCCAGGTGGCGAGCCTCGAGATCCTGCACGCCTACGACGCGCTCATGACCTGGGTCGACGAGAAGGGGTACTCGATGCCGACGGTTCCGCGCGAGGTCTACTACCTCGACGCGTGGGACAACGCGGGCCCGGACGAGCACGCACTCGACATCGTCGTCCCCTTCACGGCATGAGCGCCGTCGACCACGCCCCTGCTCCGATCAGCCGGGCCCAGATCGCCCACGCCTGGGTCCAGCAGAGCGAGATCACCGCGCCAGGGCGATTCGCCCCGCTGCTCGACGCCCTCCCTGCGGACTTCGAGGGAGCGAGCTCGTGCGTGCGCGGCCTCGTCTCGCACTACGTGGCCTCGCGCATCCCCTTCTCGCCCGAGCGGCGGGCCGAGGCCGACGCGCGCTGGGTCGAGGACATCCTCGCCACGATCCTCGAGCGCGACGATGCGCCCCTGACCGAGCCTCGCGAGCCTGTCGAGCGCTTCGTGGGCTGCTGCCGGGACTTCACGGCCCTGACCCTCGCAGCGCTGCGCCACCACGGCGTGCCGGCGCGCTCGCGCGTGGGCTTCGCGAGCTACTTCGGCGACGGCTTCTGGTACGACCACGTCGTGGTCGAGTACTTCGACGCAGGCCGCTGGGTCCGCGCGGACGCTCAGCTGCCTCCGGTGCTCCTGGGCGTCGACATGCGAGACCTCGACGCCTCGCCCGAGCTCTACCGCTCGGCCTCCGAGGTGTGGCTCGACTTCCGCGCCGGGCGCATCGACGACGAGCAGATCCTCGAGCACGGCGCCGGCCCGGACCTGCCCTTCGCGGGCGGGTACTACGTGCGCAACTACGTGCTCCTCGAGCTCGCGCACCTCGCGGGGGTCGAGACCCTGCTGTGGGACACCTGGGGCCCGATGCTCACGCGTCCGCTGCGTAAGGACGACGACCACGCCCTCGTGGACCGCGTCGCCCAGACCCTCCTGAACCGGGACGTGCCGCGCGAGACCCTGCTCGAGCTGCTCGCGGAGACGGGCCTTGACCCGCTCGGCGAGATGACGATCTCGCTCTCGCCGGGCGGAGCCTTCCAGCAGCCCGTGAGCCTCAGGCGGACAGCAGCTTGAGGACCTTGCGCTCGGCGCCCTCGAGGGTCCGCGGTCGCCCGATCGTCGCGCCGCGCTCCCACTGGTCGATGACGCGCGGGTCGATGTAGGAGGCCCGGCACACCGCTGGGGTGTTGCCCAGCTCCTCGGAGACCGCGCGCACCACCCCGGAGACGATCTTGCGCCGGGCCGCCTGGGAGCGCGGAGGCTCGCCCTCGGCAGCAAGTCCCCGAGCGGCGAGCACGGTCGCGTGCCAGGTCCTGAAGTCCTTCGGGGTGGCCTCCTCGCCGAGCACCTCGCGGATGTAGGTCCCGACGTCGGCGCTCGAGACCTTGTGCCAGGGCCCCTCCGTGCCGTCCTCGGACTCGCTCCACACGAGGAGCCGGCCAGGACGGCCCGTGCGTTCGACGAGCGCCGTCATGACGGCCACGAGGTCCGGGTCGTCGATCGTGATCTCGGCGCGCTTGCCGGACTTCGCGGGGAAGCGCAGCTGGATCGCCTGGCGCACGGCCTCTTCGTCGCTCGCTCCCGCTGCCGCGAGGCCCGAGGCTCCCGTGGAGGGTTCTCCGGGCCCGCCCACGAGGTCGACCACCTTGGCGTGCTTGCGGCGCAGCGTCGAGAGCCCGTAGGAGCCGTTGTCCCGGGCGTAGGCCTCGTTGCCGATGCGCAGGTAGGCGACGTCGAGCAGCGCGAACGCGAGCGCCAGCACCCGCTCGCGGGGCAGCCCGTCGAGCTGCAGGTCGGCGCGGACCCGGTCCCGCGCTCGCGGCAGGCGGCGGCCGACGTCGAGCACGTGATCGTGCTTGAGACGGTCACGCCGCGCGCGCCACTGCGGGTGGTACAGGTACTGGCGGCGCCCTGCGTCGTCCGTGCCGAGCGCCTGGACGTGCCCGTTCGGGAAGGGGCACACCCACACGTCGGTCCACGCGGGCGGGATCACGAGGTCCTTGACCCG
>JAAYZM010000032.1 GCA_012514835.1 Actinomycetales bacterium | reverse complement strand
TGGTCGCGCCGCGTGCGCAAGGTCGTGGACGGCCTGCGCCCCGTCGTGTGGTGGGACCGCCTCTACCTGGGCGGCGGCAATGCCCGGTCGATCACCCCGCAGGTGCTCGAGAAGCTCGGCGACGACGTGGTGATCGTGCCCAACTCCGCGGGCGTGGTGGGCGGCGTACGGGCCTGGAGCCTGCGCCGCGGCTAGATTCCCGCGCGCCGGGGCTCGGCCCGCTGCACCGGGCCCGGACGGTCGAGCGCCCGTTCCTCGACGATGGCGAGCGCCTCGAGGATCACGCGCGTGAACCGCACCGGCTGATCGAGGCTCACGAGGTGCTTCGCGCGGCCGATCACCCGCAGGCGCACGTCCCGACCCGCCCGCACGAAGGCGCGCTCCCGCGTGCGGAAGTGGTCGAAGCGCCCGTTGACGATCCACACGGGCGGTGCGATCGCCGCAAGGTCCTCGAGGGGTCGCGCGGCGCGCATCTCGCGCAGGACGTCGTCCATCACGTCGAGCGCGAAGCCTCCCGCCGCGAGGTCCACGGCCGCTTGTGGCGGCAGGGCGAGCTCCGCCATGCGCTGGTTGAGCCGCGCCCCGCCGTCGGGCATCGCGACGATCCCCCGCGCGAGGAGCGCCCACCCGTAGAGCATCGCCGAGGTGGGCGGCGTGCAGCAGCCCGCCGCGACCACGGCGCCGACGCCGCGCGCATCCCGCGCGAGGGCGTGCAGCGTCACGTACGCACCGAGCGACAGGCCGACGACGACGGCCTCCGGGGCGGGGTCGTCCGTGCCGCGGGCCGACGTCGGGTCGCGGGGTGGGTGGGCGCCCGGCGCGGCAGTCGTCGGACCCTCGGTGAGCGCCCGGACGCCGTCGTGGACCGCCGCGGCCGCACCCTCGAGCGTGAAGGCTTCACCCGTGCGCGCGCCGTGGCCCGGCAGGTCGATCGCGAGCGTGCGGTGCCCCAGGCGTTCGAGCGCCTCGACCTGGGCGCGCCACATGGTGCGCGACGTCCGCACGCCGTGCACGAACAGAACTGGTGCGGGGCGAAGTCGCACGTTCACCTCCGCGACGCTACTCGCGGCACCAACACCGTGCCCAGACCCAAACTTGCGGTACGTAGTGCGCGCACAACGTTCCTTACGGTGCCTTGTGCGCGCACTGCTCACCTCAAGCTGCGCGGCTGGGCACCGGCCAACGCAGAAGACCCCCGCACCGGCGAACCGGTGCGGGGGTCTTCGTGAGCGATAGCTCAGGCCTTCTCGGCGGGCTCCTCGGCCGACGGCGCGGAGGGCGCCGACGCGGCGGACTCAGCCGACGGCGCAGACTCGGCCGACTCGGCGGAGGCGGCCTTCTCCTCGACCGGCGCGGCAGCCTTGGGGGCCGCCTTCTCGGTCGCCTTGGTGGCCTCGCGGACCACGGCCTGCTTGGGGCTCACGGGCTCGAGCACGAGCTCGATGACCGCCATGGGGGCGTTGTCGCCCTTGCGGGGGCCGATCTTCGTGATGCGCGTGTAGCCACCCTGACGCTCGGCCATGGCGGGCGCGATCTCGGTGAAGAGCTCGTGGACCACGGACTTGTCGCGCACGACGGTGAGCACGCGACGGCGCGAGTGCAGGTCGCCACGCTTGGCGAACGTGATGAGGCGCTCGGCGAGGGGGCGCAGGCGCTTCGCCTTCGTCTCCGTCGTCGTGATCCGGCGGTGCTCGAAGAGGCTCGTGGCGAGGTTCGCCAGCATGAGTCGCTCGTGCGCCGGACCGCCACCGAGCCGGGGACCCTTGGGGGGCGTAGGCATGTCAGTTACTCCTTGGTGTCCAGGTTGGACCGCGACGGTGGGCCCGCCGCGTCCCCAGCGTCAGTAGTTCTCGGTCTCGGCGAACTCGTCGTCGGTGTCGGTGTAGTACGCCGACGGGTCGAAGTCGGCAGGGCTGTCCTTGAGGGACAGGCCCAGCTGCACGAGCTTCTCCTTGACCTCGGTGATCGACTTCGCACCGAAGTTACGGATGTCGAGCAGGTCCTGCTCGCTGCGCGCCACGAGCTCACCCACCGTGTGGATGCCCTCGCGCTTGAGGCAGTTGTACGCGCGGATCGTGAGCTGCAGGTCCTCGACCGGGAGGGCGAGGTCTGCCGCGAGCGCGGCGTCCGTGGGCGAGGGGCCGATCTCGATGCCCTCGGCCTCGACGTTGAGCTCACGGGCGAGGCCGAAGAGCTCGACGAGGGTGCGACCCGC
>JAAYZM010000275.1 GCA_012514835.1 Actinomycetales bacterium | reverse complement strand
GTCGTGATCGCCGTCGTCGGTTTCACGCTCGTCGTCACGGGGCTCGGGATGTCGATCTTCGTGCCGTGGGCGCGAGCGCGTGGTGAGCACGACGACGTCGCCTCGGCGCTGCGCGTCAACACGTGGTCCAACGTCGCGAGCGCCGTGGTCCTCGTGGCCGTCCTCGCGTGGTGGGCCGCCTCGGGCGGGCACCCGGTCGCGGTCGCGCTCATCGGGGTCTCGCTCGCGCTCGAGCGCAACGTGGACACGTGGCTCGGCGTGCCCGTCGCGGACGGCGAGTCCGCCGTCGCCGTGGTCTCCGTCCTCGTGCGGCGCACCGTGTGCCTCGTCGTCATGGTGCCCGCCCTCCTCGCCGGTGCGGACCCCGTGCTCGCGTTCACGGGCGGGCTCACGGTCGGTGCCGTCGCGGGCCAGGTGCACGTGCGGCGCGCCGTCCGGGGGCTCGAGGGCGACGCGGACCGCGTCGGCGTGCGCGCCGTCGTGTCCCGAGCGGCACCCTTCCTGGTCGCCAACACGACCGGCCAGGCGCGCACGCTCGACGTCACGCTCGTCAGCCTCGTGGGTGGCCCGGTCGCGGCGGGCGTCTACGCCGCGGCGACCAAGCTCGTCCAGCCGGTGCTCCTCGTGCCCCAGGCGCTCGCGTCCGTGCTCGTGCCGCACGCGACCCGACTCGACACGGGGACGGCCCGTCGCCTCGGGACTCGGCTGGGCGCCGCGCTCGCGGGCTGTGCCGTCCTCGCGACCCCGCTCGTCGTGTGGCGCGAGGAGGTCGTCGTGCTCGTGCTCGGCGAGCAGTACCGCGGTGCCGGTCTCACGTTCGCGGTCGCGCTCGCGGGGGTGGGGTTCATCGCGTGGGCCACCACCGTCGGCGCGATCCTGCAGGGTCAGGGGCGCCAGCGGCTCGTCGCGCGGCTCGGGGCGGTCTTCGCCGTGCTCGTGCTGGCCGGCGTCGCGCTCGGAGCCTGGCTCGCGGGCCCCACGGGCGCGGCCGTGGGCCTCTCGGCGAGCTGGGCCGCGTACGCGTTCACCCTGGCGATCTTCCTGGCGTCACCCACCCGGACCAACGTGGCTCAGGACGTTGGCCCTGCTGGGTGAATTCGGGCGATCTTGCTAGATATGTCCGTATTCGCCCGATATCGTGAGTTCGCCCGGTAGAGCGGAGGCGACCACGTGGCAAGCCATCTCGGACAGAGTCCCAACGTGGTGCGCAGGCACCCGTACCTTACGGTCTCCGTGCTGCTCGCCGTCGTCGTCATCGCCGTCGTCGTCGTCCTCTCGCGGCCCGGGGCCGACCTCCCCGCGGTCGCCGCGCCGGTGGCCACGTCCGCTTCGCCGACCCTCGCCACGCCGGGGCCGGTGACGCCCGAGCCCGAGCCGTCCACGGGAGGGCCGGAGGCGCCTTCGGACGCGCCAGCGCCGGACGAGTCCTCGCCGAGCCCCGACCCGGAGGACGAGGCGGCCGACGCCGACGTCGATCTCGACCCCGACTTCGACGTGCTGGACCCCGTCGAGCTCGACGAGGACGCGAAGTTCGAGGACGGCGTGCAGGCGCGGCTCGTTGCGCTCGAGCGCACCGAGGTGGGGGCCAAGGGACCGGGTGAGACGGTCGGCAGCGGGGTCCTCGTGACGGTCGAGATCGAGAACACGACCGACGAGGCGATCTCGCTCGACGAGGTGGTCGTCGACTTCTACGAC
>JAAYZM010000274.1 GCA_012514835.1 Actinomycetales bacterium | reverse complement strand
GTCCGTGCTCGACTCCGTCCAGGCCGTGAACGTCGTGCTCTCGGAGGACGAGATCGCGCGGCTCGACGGATGAGCGAGATCCTCGAGGCGGGTGGCACCCAGGTCTTCGTGCTCGACGACGACGGCCCCCGGCTCGCCGCCACCCAGGGCTTCCTCGACGTGATCGGGTCCTTGTGGGGCGAGGCCGTGGGCGTGATGTTCCTTGCGATCCCCACCGCGCGCCTCACCCCGGAGTTCTTCGACCTGCGCACGGGGGTCGCGGGCGACGCGCTGCAGAAGTTCGTGAACTACCAGGTCCAGGTGGCCCTGGTGGGGGATGTGAGCGAGCACGTCGCGGCGAGCGGCGCCCTCGCGGACTTCGTGCACGAGTCGAACACCGGGCGCCACGTGTGGTTCGTGCGCGACCTCGACGAGCTGCGCGCGCGGCTCGAGGGCTGAGCCGCCGGGCAGGTCCGCTAGGCCTCGAGCAGGATCGTGAACGGTCCGTCGTTGACGGACTCGACCGCCATCATCGCCCCGAAGCGTCCCGTCGCGACCTCGAGCCCGCGCTCACGCAGGGCGCCGACGACGGCGTCCACGAGCGGCTCCGCCACCGGACCGGGAGCGGCGGCGTTCCACGTGGGCCGGCGTCCCTTGCGCGCGTCCCCGTAGAGCGTGAACTGGGAGACCACGAGCACCGGGGCACCCTCGTCCATCGCGGACCTCTCGTCCCGCAGGATCCGCAGCTCGGCGATCTTGCGGGCGATCTGCTCCACCTGGGCGGCGCCGTCGTCGTGCGTGACCCCCACGAGGGCGAGCAGCCCGGGGCGCGTGATCTGCCCCACGACCTCGCCGTCGACCGTGACGCTCGCACGCGTCACGCGCTGGACAACGGCCTTCACCAGCCGCCCCGACCGCCACCGCCGCGGCCACCGCCCCGACCCGGGGACCGGTAACCGCTCACCGCGGGGCGCACGTCCGCGAGGTACACCCCGGCTGCCGCGACGGCTACGAAGCCGAAGATCGGGTCGAGGAAGCTCACGCCGATGGGTCCGGGGATGCACACGAAGCTCACCGCGGTCGCGGCAGCCACGATCGCGAGCCAGAACGGCTTGGGGCGCTTGCCCGCCCACCCGAATGCCGCGGCGGGGCGGCGCAGCACGTCGATGAGCGCCCACGCGCACACGCCGAAGATGATGAGGGCGAGGGCCAGGAATACGACGGCCTGCAGCTGCCAGATCACGCGCCGAGCCTACGCGAGGACCGTGCAGCCTTCGGCGCGCGCGGCCGTGACGAACTGCTCTCCCCAGCCGAGCACCACGAGCGCCGGGTCCTCGAGGAGCTGCGCGCTCGCAAGGTGGATCGCATCGGTGGGCCGCAAGGTGTGGGTCTCGGCGAGCCGAGCAGCGCGCTCGGTCACCTGGGGGGACAGGTCCACGCGCCACATTCCGCGGCGCATCGCATCCCAGCGGGCCGTCGCGGCGTCGAACGCACCACGCTCGAGCTTGCCGAGCCGCAGCCCACCGGCCAGCACGGTGCGCACCTCGAGGTCCGCGATCTGGGAGCTCGCCACGAGGTCCGCACCGTCCCACAGCTCGGCCGCGAGGTCCGTACCCGTCGTGGCCGTGCACAGATACACGAGGGCACCGGGGTGGAAGTAGACGTGCGCCACGAGGACCTCAGCGGCGCAGTCGCCGGGCCAGGCCCGAGAGGGGGGTCTGGGGCTTGCTCGCGCCACGCGGCTCGCGCGTGGCGTGCTCGGCGGCGGGACGCTCGCCCGACGGCGGGGTGATGAGGCCCTCGCTCTGCAGGCGCGTGATGAGGTCCGCGGACTCGATCGCGCTCAGCCGAGCGACCGGGATCCCGCGGTCGGTGATGACCACCTCGTCGCCGCGCCGAGCGGCGTCGATCCAGTCCTTGAGCTCCGCACGCAGCTTGCTGACCGAGACCTCCATGACCCCACCGTACATCCTCACCCCTCCCCGGTGTACACACTCACCCACCCCACGGTGGAGTGATCTTCCCAGAGTGGAGCAGTACTTACCCGGATCACCCACAGTGGAGTGATCTTCGAGAAGATGGATCCACTCTGGGCAGGATCGCTCCACTCTGGGAGGGGCGGATTGGGTCAGAGGGGCTGGGTGGGTCAGAGGGGTGGGAGTGCCTCTCGGGCCGTGGCGCCGTCGGTGCCGGCGGCCTCGAGCAGGTCGACGGCGAGCGAGCGCAGCACGAGCACGAAGGCCTGGGACTGCCAGTCCTCCTCCCCCAGGCTGTACGGGTCGAGCAGGCCCGCCGCCGCGGCGAGCCGCTCACGCGCGGACCCCGGGTCGAGGCCCGCGCCGAAAGCCTCAGCGAGCTCGCCCGTCCCGGCGGCGAGCTCGGTCACCACGTCGGAGAGCTGCGGCAAGGACGCGCCGTCGGACACCGTCGCGAGCGCCCTGCGGGAGACCACCCGCGCTGAACGCATCGCACGGTCGGCGAGCACGGCACCCACCCGGAGCCGTTCGAGCTCGGGACGCCGGCTGCGGCCGCGCGGCGAGACGCGCGCGAGGTCCGCCGCCCCGCGCACGGCGTCGCGCCACTCGTCGAGCGCGGGCTGGGACGCCCGACCCCGCACGAGCGACTCCTCGACGTCCTCCGCCGATCCCGTGCGCAGCCCGCGCGCGAGCACCTCAAGCGCCTCCGTGAAGTCCACGAGGGCGGCGCGTGCGGCACGGCGGGGGCGGCGCCGCAGGTCCGTGGGGGTGACGACGACGACGGCGAGCGCGACGAGCCCGCCCACGAGCGCGTCCAGCCACCGGTCCACCGGGCCGCTCGTCGCGACGAACGCGGGCAGCCCCACGATCACGATGGACTGCACGCCCGCCTGCATCGTGAGCGCCGGCCCGCGGTCGAGGAAGCGCGCGAGCAGCGCGGAGACGCCGAGCACGAGCGCGATCTGCCACCAGCCCGCCCCGATCACGTGCACCACGAGGTCGCCCAGCAGCACACCGAGCGCGACCCCGAGCGTGAGCTCGGCCACCTTGCGGACCTCGCGGAAGGGTTCGAAGCCGAGCGTCACCCACGCGACGATCGCCGCGAAGAACGGGTACTCGTGACCGAAGCCGTAATGGGCAATCGCGTACGCCGCACCCGCCGCGACGCACGCCTGGGCCACGGGCAGCAGCGCGGCGCGCACGCGCACGCGCCCCTGGCGCACCCGCACCCGGACCGCGAGGCGTCGGCGCACGGACGCCGCGAGGGTGCGTCGCTGATCGGAGGCCACGGCTCGAGGGTACGTCGCGCGCCGAGGACGACGGCGGCTAGAAGGAGAGCTGCGGCCCGCGCTTGAGCCCGGGCGTGAGCGGTCCGCGCGCGGCGGGCCGGTCGGGCGAGAGGCCCTCCCCGCTCACGATCTCCTCCTGCGCGGCCGCGACGGGCCCACCCTCGCTCGGCACCACGAGCTCCGCGTCCACGGGGACGGAGCGCTTCACGACGGCGAGCGCGACGGGACCGAGCTCGTGGTGGCGGGCGGCCGAGGTGACGACCCCCACGACCTTCTCGTCCGCGGCGAGCCGGACCTCCGCCCCGGCCTCGGGCAGCACGTGGCCCGAGCCGTCGAGGTGCAGCATGACCACGCGGCGGGGCGGGCGGCCCAGGTTGTGCACGCGGGCGACCGTCTCCTGGCCGCGGTAGCAGCCCTTCTCGAGGTGCACCGCGGTGCGCAGCCAGTCGAGCTCGTGCGGGATGGAACGGTGGTCCACCTCGCGCGCGAGCCGGGGCCGCCAGGCCTCGACGCGCAGCGACTCGGCGGCCCACGTCCCCGCGAGCGCCCACCCGGTGGCCTCACGCTCGGCCACCGCGGCGGCGAGGCCCGCGCGCGGCACCAGGACGAGCCGCCACGCGCGCCCGTGCGCCGGGTGCTCGGCGTCGGACAGGCCGTAGGTGGTTCCCCCGGGCAGGGTGCGCGGCCACGGGTCGCGCCACGTCACGGGCTCCCCCTCGGCCCCCTCAGCGTCGACCGGCTCCCCGAGCGCGGCCCAGTCCGCGGAGACGTCAGCGACCTCGACGCGGAGCATGAACCGCATCGAGTCGAGCCACCCGGCGAGCGTCGCGGCGTGCGTGCCCTCCGTGATGAGCCACGTGGTCTCGCCGTCGTCCACCACCCCGGCCGCGTGCTCGATGTGCCCGTGCGCGGACAGCACGAGCGTCTCCGTGGACGTCCGCGGCGCGAGGGTGTCGAGCTTCTGCGACGTGATCGAGTGCAGCCAGGACAGCCGGTCCGGCCCGGTGACCGTGACGACGCCCAGGTGCGACTGGTCCACCACGGCGCCACCGCGCTGCAGCGCGCGGGCCTCCGCGACCGGGTCGCCGTAGTGCCACGCGACACCAGCGTCCGGGCCGGTCGCCGCGACCGCGCCGTGCCGGGCGAGCAGGGGGCTGGTCACTCCTCGTCCTCGACGCGCGAGAGCCGCGCGGAGGCGTAGGACTGCAAGGGCTCACCGAACGCGGCGAGGTCCCACGCCCACATGAGGTCGCCCTCGACGTAGCCGTACAGGCGGCTCGCGGCGGTGACGTCGGCGGCTGTGGGGGTGCGCGCGATGAGGTCGCTCACAAGATCGATGCGCCCGTTGCCGATCGCGCCCACGTAGAGGCTCAGGTGGCCCGACGGGTCGGCGAGCAGCGCCTCGATGGGGTGGCGGTCCTCCGGGAGGTCCGCGGGGCGGTCCGGTGGGACGCGCCAGAAGCCCGACTCGGTGGCCCACACGGGGCCGTCCGGCGGCAGCTCCGAGAAGGACTCGGGAGAGTCCGGCACCACGAGGAGGCGGATCGTCGCGGAGTACGACAGGTACGGGCCGCCGTCGTGGTCGAACACCACGTCCTGACGGAACGCGATCTCGTCGATGCCCGGGTACGCGAGCACGCCCTCGCCCCGCCAGTGGCCCAAGAGCCACGCCATGGGATACACCTCAGGGGCGAGCCCCTCAGGGATCACGAAGGCCATGCGCCGTCCTCTCTGCTGCGCGCTCGCACGCCCAGGCGTCCAGCGGTCAGCGCTGACCCCGGTAGAGCTTGTAGACCACGTAGCCCGCGAACCAGGTGATGAGGATTGCGGAGGCGACGAGCAGTCCGATGAAGAAGAACTCGAGGGCTTCCATGGCTCTAGCCTACCCAGCGCGGCGACGTACGCTTGCGCCCGTGAGCAGCATCACTCGTTCCCTCATCGTCAAGGCCACCGCCGGGCTCGACCGGCCCGAGCTGATCAACCAGGCGTTCACCGTCGCCGCGAGCGGTATCGCCGCCGGTGCGGACGTCTCGTTGTGGCTCACGGGAGAGGCGGCGTGGCTCGCCGTCCCGGGCCGCGCCGCGGAGCTCGAGCTCGAGCACGCGGCCCCGCTCGCGGACCTCCTCGAGGCCGTCCTCGAGGGCGGCTCGGTCACGGTGTGCACGCAGTGCGCGGCGCGGCGCGAGCTCACGGAGGAGGACCTGCTCCCGGGCATCCGGATCGCAGGCTCCGCCGTGTTCGTCGAGGAAG
>JAAYZM010000273.1 GCA_012514835.1 Actinomycetales bacterium | reverse complement strand
TCGTCGATCGCGGTCATGTCCTCATCCTGCCGTTCGGTGCTCGTTCAGGGGCCCGCAACCGGGCCCGGACAGTGCTGTGGGCGGCACCCCTGGGGAAAGGGTGCCGCCCACAGCTTCAGGGGAGATCAGCCAGCAGCGAGGGCGTCGCCCAGCTCCTGGATCCACTGCGCTGCGCCGTCGGCCGGGGTGCTCCGCTTGAAGAGCACGTCCGTCTCGATCCGCTGGCTCAGCTCGTTGAGGATGCCGCCGCCCGCGGGCTGCGGGGGAGCGACCACGCCGCCCTCGAGCACCGTGCCGAGGTAGGAGGCCGCGAGGGAGTCCTCCGGGCTGAGCAGGGGCTCGACCACGGCGAGGGTGTCCGGGTTGAACGGCAGGCCACGGTTGGCGAGGATGATCTTCGCCGGCTCAGGCTGGTTGAGCAGCCAGTCCACGAGCAGCGCCGCCTCCTTGGGGTGCGACGAGCCCGACGCGATGGCCCAGAACTGCGAGGGCAGCACGGCCACGCCGGAGATGTCCGTGGACGACGGCGGGAGGATGATGTCGATCTCCGCGCCACCGGTGCCCGCCGCGTACGCCGCGATCTGGTTGGAGTAGGAGAACGTCATCGCGGCCTTGCCGGTGCCGAACAGCGTGAGGTCCGGCGTCAGGTTGTGGTTCTCCACGATCACGGTCGGGTCGGGCAGGCCGCCGCCGTCGAGCATCGCGAGCTCGATGTCGAACCAGTCCTCGATGTGCGAGGCGTCAACGCCCAGCTGGCCCTCCCAGTTGTAGATGCCGGTCTCGGTGACCTGGCCCGTGTACGTGCCGAGGATGTCCTGGATGCGCAGGTCGAGGCCCACGATCCCGTCGCCGGCCTTCGCGGAGATCTCGTTGGCCGTGGCGACGAACTGCTCCCACGTGAACGAGTCGCCGGGCAGTGCCACGCCGGCCTTCTCGAAGATCGACTTGTTGATGAGCAGGCCGATCGCGTTACCGCCCGTGGGCAGGCCGTACAGCGTGTCGTTCACGGTCGCGTTGGTGAGCGTGAAGTCCGCGTACTTGTCCGTGGGCAGCTCGGCGGAGACGGTCGACAGGTCGAGGAGGGCCCCGGCCTCGCCGTACTCCTGCGGCTTGGCGCCGCCGAGGGCGAAGACGTCGGGCGCCGTGTTGGACGCGAAGTCCGTGGCGAGGCGGTTGAAGAGGTCGTCGGGGGCGCCCACGGGCTGCTCGACCACCGTGATGTGCGGGTACTTCGCCTCGAAGAGGTCGATCGCCTCGGTCATGATCGCGGCGCGCTCGTCGTTGCCCCACCAGGAGATGGCCAGCTCGACGGGCTCCGCGTCACTGCCCGGGTCCTCGGTGGAGTCGGTGGTGGTCTCGCCCGCGGGGGTCGTGGTGTCCGGCGCGTCGGGAGTTCCCGAGCAAGCAGCCAGCACCATGAGTGCCGCGACGCCCGTGGCGAGCGTGGCACTGCGTGAGATGGATCGTCCGGTACGCCTCATTGCGCCTCATTTCATCGTTTCAATCGACAGGGACCAAGGTACGGCAGGTCATCGAACTATGGGGGTGGGACCGGCAGTCGAGCCCCTCGGCGGTGTGAAACCGCTTTCTCGGGAACGTAACGGGAACCCCGGATCTGTGTCAAGGGTGTTCTAGGCCTGGTTATCAGAGTGTGATCATCGAGGCGGCGCCGTCGAGGCGCGCACCTCGAGCCGCGGCTGGAAGAGCACCGAGTGCCCCGGCTCGCCGCCCCCGACCAGCGTGTCCATGCGGTCCCACGCCTGGACGCCCAGCTCCTCGTGCGGCACGGACGCCGTGGTCAGAGCGGGGGAGTTGTAGCGCGCGTACGGGATGTCGTCGAAGCCCGTGACGGACACGTCGCCGGGCACCGAGACCCCGAGCTCGCCGAGCCCGTGGATCAGCCCGATCGCCACGAGGTCGTTGAACGCGAGGGCCGCTGTGGCACCCGAGCCCCGCACGGCCTCGGCGACCGCGCGTCCGTCGTCGACGCTCACCCCGCCGGGGAGGGTCTCGAGCGTGACGTCCTCGTGGCCGGCCAGGAAAGCCTTGAGCCCCCGACGGCGATACCCGTCCGAGGCGCTCGTCGTCGGACCCGCGACGTACACCAGCCGGCGGTGCCCCAGCGCGTAGAGGTGCTCGGCGAGCTGGTGAACCCCCGCGTGGTAGTCGATCGAGAGCATCGCCGCGCCGTGGCCGGTGCCCGGGCGGTTGATCAGCACGATGGGCGCGAGGTTCTCGATCGCCTCCGCGAGCTGGGCGTCCGGCATGCGCGGGGCGCACAGCACGATGGCGTCGCAGCGCCGCCGGATCTCCGTGGCGATCGCGAGCTCGTCCGACGGTGTCTCGACGGAGTCCGCCACGAGCACGCGGTAGCCCGAGCGGGCGGCGCTCTTGGACAGGCTCGACAGGACGGCCTGGAACGCGGGGTTGGCGAGGTCCGGCACCACGAACGCGACCGTGCGGGTGGTGCCGAGGGCCAGGCCGCGCGCGAGAGGGCTCGGGGAGTAGTCGAGGGTCTGGGCGGAGGCGCGCACGCGCTCCGCGACGGACTCCTCGCCCACGAAGCGCCCGTTCATCACGCGCGAGACGGTGGCGGGGGAGACGCCGGCGTGTGCGGCGACCTCGGCGATGGTCGTGCGGCGCTGTCGTGCGGCCATGACTCCCTCTTCCACGTGCGTCAGACTAGCCATGGGGCGGCTGTGACCGAGTGTTTGACAGCGCATGGTGTGCGCTGCACAATCATCGTGCCGCGAGAAACCGCTTTCTCGCAAGGTGCCCGCTCGTAGTGACAGGGAGGTCCGATGAGCAGCCTCGGCGAACTTCGCACCATCGCCCGGGAGGCGAAGCGCAAGCGTGGGCAGCGCTCCGCGACCGACCGCCGGCGGGACTATCCGGACAACAAGGCCGGATACCTGTTCCTCGCCCCGTGGCTGATCGGCCTCCTCGTCTTCACGATCGGGCCCATGATCGCCTCGGGCTACCTGTCGTTCACGGACTACAACCTGCTGCAGCCTCCGGCGTTCACGGGCTTCGACAACTTCGTCCAGATGTTCAACGACGCACGGTTGTGGAACTCGTTCAAGGTCACGGTCATCTACGTGTTCGTGGGTGTGCCGCTCCAGCTCGCGCTCGCCCTCGGGATCGCCCTGCTGCTCGACCGCGGGATGCGTGGGTTGTCCTTCTACCGCTCGGTGTTCTACCTGCCGAGCCTCATGGGCGGCTCGGTGGCCATCGCGATCCTGTGGCGCCAGGTGTTCGGCAAGGAGGGCCTGGTCAACGCGGTGCTCGGCGTCTTCAGCATCGAGGGCCCGGG
This sequence comes from Actinomycetales bacterium, assembly GCA_012514835.1. Lineage (GTDB taxonomy): Bacteria > Actinomycetota > Actinomycetes > Actinomycetales > Cellulomonadaceae > JAAYZM01. Next base: position 8,140 of record JAAYZM010000273.1, on the reverse strand, counting down.
CTGGATCGCCCACCCCGACTACGCGCTCGGGACGCTGATCATCCTCAACGTGTGGACCTTCGGCTCGCCCATGATCATCTTCCTCGCGGGCCTGCGGCAGATCCCGGAGATGTACTACGAGGCCGCCAAGATGGACGGCGCGGGCAAGATGCGCCGCTTCGGGTCCATCACGATCCCGCTGCTCACGCCCATCATCTTCTTCAACCTCGTGCTGCAGATCATCTTCGCGTTCCAGTCCTTCACGCAGGCGTACATCGTCTCGGGCGGCACGGGCGGGCCCTCGGACTCGACCATGTTCTTCACGCTGTACCTGTACAAGGAAGCGTTCACGCAGCTCAACATGGGTTACGCCTCGGCCATGGCATGGTTCCTGCTGGTGGTCATCGCCGCGCTGACGGCGTTCAACTTCTGGCTCTCGAAGTTCTGGGTGTTCTATGACGACTGAACCTTCGATGACCTCCCCGGCAACCACCTCCACGACGGAGACGACGATGACGACGACGACGCAGTCCCGGCGCACCGCCGCACCGGAGCGACCCCCGCAGCGCGTGCGCGCACGGCGTTCCGTGGGCGCCCAGGTGCGCTCGGTGCTCAAGCACGTGGGGCTCGTGGTGCTGTCCCTCGTGATGATCTACCCGCTCATCTGGCTCGTGGTCTCGTCCCTCAAGCCCAACGCGGAGATCTTCCGCAACCTGTCGATCTTCACCACGGACCTGACGCTCGAGAACTACACCCACGGGTGGACGGCGCAACAGCTGCCGTTCTCGGTGTTCATCACGAACTCGCTGGTGATCGCGATCGCGGCGATCATCGGCAACCTGGTCTCGTGCTCGCTCGCGGCGTACGCGTTCGCCCGGCTGCGCTTCTGGGGCCGCAACGGCTACTTCGCGATCATGCTCGCCACGATCATGCTGCCGTTCCACGTGGTGCTGGTCCCGCAGTTCATCATCTTCCGCGAGCTCGGCTGGCTTGAAACGATTTTGCCGCTCGTGGTCCCGAAGTTCCTCGCCACGGACGCGTTCTTCGTGTTCCTCATGGTCCAGTTCATCCGGGCGCTGCCCAAGGAGCTGTTCGAGGCGGCGCGGATCGACGGCGCGGGCCACTTCCGGACCTTCTGGCAGGTGACGCTCCCGCTCATGGTCCCGGCGCTGGCCACCACGGCGATCTTCACGTTCATCTGGACGTGGGGCGACTTCTTCGGCCCGCTCATCTACCTGCGCACGCGCGACAACTTCACGGTGTCCGTGGCCCTCAAGGGGTTCATCGACGCCCAGTCCACGTCCAACTACGGGGCGATGTTCGCCATGTCCGTGGTGACCCTGCTTCCGCTGTTCCTCGTGTTCCTCGTGGGCCAGCGCTACCTCATCAAGGGTTTCGCCACGACCGGGATCAAGTAAAGGAAGACGATGACGACGACGACGGACACGGGCCAGCTGCGCTACGCCTTGATCGGCACCGGCGCACGCTCGCAGATGTACCTCGACGCCCTCGCGACGACGCACCACGACGTGGCCCGCCTCGAGCTGTGGGCGGACACGAACCCGGGGCGCATCGAGTTCTCGCGGCGCCACTTCACGGGTGCGGGCGTGCCCGAGCCGGAGCTTGTGGACGCCGAGCGCTTCGCGGACGAGGTGCGGGCCCGCGGCATCTCGAAGGTGATCATCACGACGCCGGACTTCACGCACGCGAAGCTCGCCGTGGCGGCGCTCGACGCGGGCGCGGACGTGATCATCGAGAAGCCCCTGACGATCGACGCGGACGGCGTCCGGGCGATCTCCGAGGCCGTCGAGCGCACGGGCCGCAGCGTCACGGTGACGTTCAACTACCGTTACTCGCCCCGCAACGCGGCCCTCAAGGAGCTCATCGCGTCCGGGGAGATCGGCGAGGTCACGTCCGTGCACTTCGAGTGGGTGCTCGACACGGCCCACGGCGCGGACTACTTCCGCCGCTGGCACCGCGAGAAGAAGAACTCCGGCGGCCTGCTGGTCCACAAGTCCACGCACCACTTCGACCTCGTGAACTGGTGGCTCGACGACGCCCCGCGGCGTGTGTTCGCAAGCGGTGGCCTGCGGTTCTGCGGCCCCGAGAACGCAGCGGCCCGCGGACTGGGCGAGCGCCCCGAGCGCGGCACCACGGACTCCGAGCTGCGGGACGCGTTCAGCCTCGACCTGCGCGCGGACCCGGTGCTCAAGGGCCTCTACCTGGACTCCGAGCACCACGACGGCTACCTGCGGGACCGCGACGTGTTCACGGGCCCCATCACGATCGAGGACAACCTGAGCCTCGTGGTGGACTACCAGCGCGGGCCCACGATGTCCTACTCGCTCAACGCCCACTCCCCGTGGGAGGGCTACTCGGTGCACGTCAACGGCACGAAGGGCCGCGCGGAGCTGCACGTGGTGGAGCGCGGGGCGGTGCTGCTCGACGAGCACGGCCGCGCCGTGATCGACCCCACGGCCCAGCCCGAGGGTGTCACGCCGGACGACTCGCGCCCCGTGGGCGACCGTCTCACGGTCCAGCACCACTTCGGGCCGTTGCGCGAGGTCCCGATCCCCGAGGGCGCGGGTGGCCACGGCGGCGGCGACGACGTCCTCCTCGCGGACGTCTTCCGCCCCGGCGGCGAGGACCCCACGGGCCGGCGTGCCTCGTGGGCCGACGGCGTCCGTTCGCTCGCCGTGGGCCTCGCGGGCAACCAGTCCCTCGCGACCGACCTGCCCGTGCGCACGGCGGACCTCGACCTGGGCCCGGCCGCGAGCGTGCTGGAGGTGGGCACCCGATGACGAACCCGCAGGTCAGCGCACTGCTCGCACGCTCCAACCGTCTGGGCTCCGACCCGCGCACCACGAACTTCGCGGGCGGCAACACGTCCGCCAAGGGCACCGCCGTCGACCCCGCCACGGGCGAGGACGTCGAGCTGCTCTGGGTCAAGGGCTCCGGGGGAGACCTCGGGACGCTCACCGAGGCGGGCCTGGCCGTGCTGCGGCTCGACCGCGTGCGCGCCCTGACGGGGGTGTACGGCGGGGTCGAGACCGAGGACGACATGGTCGCGGCGTTCGACTACTGCCTGCACGGGCGCGGCGGGGCGGCCCCGTCGATCGACACGGCGATGCACGCCCTGGTCGACGCCGCCCACGTGGACCACCTGCACCCCGACGCGGGCATCGCGCTCGCGACGGCGGCCGACGGCGAGGCGCTGACGCGCGAGATCTTCGCCGGGCGCGTCGTGTGGGTCCCGTGGCGGCGACCCGGCTTCCAGCTCGGGCTCGACATCGCCGCGATCAAGGCGGCCCACCCCGACGCGATCGGCTGCGTGCTGGGCGGCCACGGCATCACGGCGTGGGGCGCCACGTCCGAGGAGGCCGAGGCGCGCTCCCTCGAGATCATCCGCACGGCCGAGGAGTTCATCGCCGAACGCACGGCGGCCGCGGGCGAGCACCCCTTCGGTCCCGTACGTCCCGGCTTCGAGGCCTTGTCCGACGACGAGCGGCGGGCCCGTGCGGCCGCCCTGGCCCCCGTGATCCGCGGGCTCGCGTCCCGTGACCGCGCGCAGGTGGGGCACTTCAACGATGCCGACGTCGTGCTCGACTTCCTGTCCCGCGAGAAGCTCGCGCCCCTCGCCGCGCTCGGTACCTCGTGCCCCGACCACTTCTTGCGCACCAAGGTGGCACCCCTCGTGGTGGACCTGCCCGCGAGCGCCCCGCTCGAGGACGTCATCGCGCGGCTCGGCGAGCTGCACGAGGCCTACCGCGCGGACTACTCGGCCTACTACGCGCGCCACGCGACGGCGGACTCGCCTGCGATGCGCGGCGCGGACCCGGCCATCGTGCTGGTGCCCGGTGTAGGCATGTTCTCCTTCGGCAAGGACAAGCAGACGGCGCGCGTGGCGGGGGAGTTCTACGTCAACGCGATCAACGTGATGCGCGGCGCCGAGGCGATCAGCACGTACGCCCCCATCGAGGAGTCGGAGAAGTTCCGCATCGAGTACTGGGCGCTCGAGGAGGCCAAGCTCGCGCGGGCCCCGAAGCCCAAGCCGCTCGCCACGCGGGTCGCGCTCGTCACGGGCGGCGGCTCGGGCATCGGCAAGGCGATCGCCGAGCGGCTCGCGGCCGAGGGCGCGTGCGTCGTGGTCGCGGACGTCAACCTCGAGGCGGCCGAGCAGGTTGCGGCGAACCTGGGTGGCCCGGACAAGGCGGTCGCAGTGCGCGCGGACGTCACCGGCGAGTCCGCCGTCGGACAGCTTCTTGCCCAGGCCGCGCTCGCCTTCGGCGGGGTGGACCTCGTGGTCAACAACGCGGGTCTGTCCCTGTCCAAGCCACTCCTGGACACGACCGTGGCGGACTGGGACCTGCAGCACGACGTCATGGCGCGCGGCTCGTTCCTCGTGGCGCGCGAGGCGGCGCGGGTGATGATCGCGCAGGGCATGGGCGGCGACGTGGTCTACATCGCGTCGAAGAACTCCCTGTTCGCGGGCCCCAACAACGTCGCCTACTCCGCGGCGAAGGCGGACCAGGCGCACCAGGTGCGGCTCCTCGCCGCGGAGCTGGGCCCGCACGGGATCCGCGTCAACGGCGTGAACCCGGACGGCGTGGTGCGCGGCTCGGGGATCTTCGCGAGCGGGTGGGGCGCCCAGCGCGCCGCCGTGTACGGGGTGCCGGAGGAAGAGCTCGGCGCGTACTACGCGAAGCGCACGCTGCTGGGGCGCGAGGTGCTGCCCGAGCACGTCGCGGCCGCCGTGTTCGCCCTCACGGGCCCCGACCTGGTCCAGACCACGGGCCTGCACGTGCCCGTCGACTCCGGCGTCGCCGCCGCGTTCCTGCGCTGAGGGAGAGACGAAGGTGACCGAGCGCCAGCTGCCGCGGTGGAGCGAGCTGAAGCCCCTGCTGCGGGCCAAGCCGTTCCAGCTGGACCCCGTCGCGCGCGGGCTCGCGGACTGCTACTCGATCGGTGACCTGCGCCGGATGGCCCGGCGCCGCACGCCGCGCTCGGTGTTCGACTACACGGACGGCGCGGCGGAGGAGGAGATCAGCCTGCGGCGCGCCCGCCAGCTGTTCCGGCGACTCGAGCTGCGGCCCTCCGTGCTGCGGGACGTGTCTCAGGTCGACACGACCACGCAGATGCTCGGGCGACCCGCGGCGCAGCCGTTCGCGTTCGCGCCTACGGGGTTCACGCGGCTCATGCACCACGAGGGAGAGCGGGCCGTCGCGCGCGTCGCGGCGCGCCACGGCATTCCGTATGCGCTCTCGACCCTCGGCACCACGTCGATCGAGGACGTCGCCGCCGCGGCGCCGGATGCCCGGAAGTGGTTCCAGCTGTACGTGTGGCGGGACCGCGCGGCAGGCGAGGACCTCATGGCCCGTGCGAAGGCGGCCGGGTTCGAGGCGCTGCACCTCACCGTGGACGTACCCGTCGCGGGCGCGCGGCTGCGGGACTCGCGCAACGGCTTCTCGATCCCACCCGCGCTGAGCCTGCGGACCGTCGCGGACGCCGCGCTGCACCCGTCCTGGTGGGTCAACCTGCTCACCACCGCACCGCTCGAGTTCGCGTCGCTGTCCCAGTGGGACGGCACGGTGGCCGAGCTGCTCGACGCACTCTTCGACCCCACCATGACCCTCGACGACCTCGAGTGGTTGCGCGGGGTGTGGGACGGGCCGCTGGTCATCAAGGGCGTCCAGACCGTGGCCGACGCCGTGCGGATGGCTGATGCGGGGGCGGACGCGATCGTCCTGTCCAACCACGGCGGGCGTCAGCTCGACCGGGCACCCGTGCCGCTGCGGCTGCTGCCGGACGTGGTCGAGGCGCTCGGTGGCCGCACGGAGGTGTGGCTCGACACGGGCATCACCTCGGGGGCCGACGTCGTCGCCGCGATCGCCCTCGGTGCCGACGCGACCATGGTGGGCCGCGCGTACCTGTACGGCCTCATGGCCGGTGGCGAGCGCGGCGTCGAGCGCGCCACGCAGATCATGGAGGCCGAGGTGCGGCGCACGATGGCGCTCCTGGGTGTCCAGAACATCGGCGAGCTCTCACCAGATCACGTGAGGTTGCCGTGACCTCTGCCAGAGTGGGACCCGTGAGCACCCCGAGGCGACGCCGCCCGTCCGTCGGAGACGTCGCGCGCGTGGCCGGGGTGTCCGTGGGGACTGTCTCGAACGTGCTCAACAAGCCTGAGCTCGTGAGCCCCGAGACCCGTGACCGCGTCGAGGGGGCCATCAAGGAGCTGTCCTTCGTGCGCAACGGGCGGGCGCGCCAGCTGCGCCAGGGCTCGTCCACCACGGTGGGTGCCCTGTTGCTCGACATCCGCAACCCGTTCTTCACGGACGTGGCGCGCGGCATCGAGGACCGCCTCGCGGTGGACGACCTCACGCTCATGCTCGGGAGCTCCGACGACGACCCGCGGCGCGAGTCCAAGTTCTTGCGGCTGTTCGAGGAGCACGGCGTGCTCGGTCTGCTCGTGGTGCCCACCACGCACGAGACGAAGCACCTCGCGGCCATCCAGGAGCGCGGCGTGGCCGTGGTGCTGCTCGACGCGCCGCCCGGCGCCGCGGGCCTGAGCTCGGTGTGGCTCGACGACGTCGCAGGTGGGGCTCTCGCCGCGGGGCACCTGCTCGAGCAGGGCCACGAGCGCATCGTGTTCCTCAACGGGCCCCACTCGATCCGCCAGTGTCAGGACCGGCGTGAGGGGGTGGACCGGGCCGTGCTCGCCGTCGGACAAGATCCCGCGCGCGTGGTCGAGGAGATCACCCTCCCGCGGCTCGACGCAGCGGCGGGGGAGGCGGCGCTCGCGGCGTGGGTCGCGGCGCACGGCGGCGCGGCTCCGGCGGCCGTGTTCTGCGTCAACGACCTCGTGGCGATCGGCGTCCAGCGGGCCTTGCGGCGGGCCGGGGGCTTCGCGCTCCTGAGCGGGTGCGCCGTGGTGGGGTATGACGACATCGACATCGCGGCCGAGCTCGCCGTGCCGCTCACGTCCGTGCGCCAGCCGCGCCACGAGATGGGGCACGAGGCCGCCGAGCTGCTGCTGCGCCAGGCCGCGGGCGAGGCCGAGCAGCACACCGTGTTCCAGCCCGAGCTCGTGGTGCGCGCCTCGAGCGTGCCGGGCGGCTGACCGAGTCGTCCTCTCTTGCCTGACCTGATCTGACCTGCAACGACACCTTCTGAAACGACTCAACCGCTACTCGACGAGGAGAGCGCATGGCCACCATCGACCAGGCCGGCTGGGCGGTGCTCGCCGCCCAGGAGATCGAGCTGCCCTCGTGGGCGTTCGGCAGCTCCGGCACGAGGTTCAAGGTGTTCGCTTCGCCCGGGACCCCGCGCAGCGTGCACGAGAAGCTCGCCGACGCTGCTCAGGTGCACCGGTTCACGGGCCTCGCGCCGTCCGTCGCACTCCACATCCCGTGGGACCACGTCCCGGACTACGGGGCCCTGGTGCGCGAGGCCGAGGACCTGGGCCTGTGCCTGGGCACCGTCAACTCCAACACGTTCCAGGACGAGGACTACAAGCTCGGCTCGCTCGCGCACGCGGACGCCCGGGTGCGGCGCAAGGCCGTGGACCATCACCTCGAGTGCCTCGACGTCATGGCCGCGACGGGCTCGCAGGACCTCAAGATCTGGCTCCCGGACGGCACCAACTACCCCGGTCAGGACTCGATCCGTGCCCGGCAGGACCGGCTCGCCGAGTCGCTCGCCCAGATCTATGCCCAGGTGGGGCCCGAGCAGCGCCTCGTGCTCGAGTACAAGCTGTTCGAGCCGCACTTCTACACGATGGACGTCCCCGACTGGGGGACGGCGCTGGTCCACACGCTTGCGCTCGGGGACCGCGCCGTGGTGTGCCTCGACACGGGCCACCACGCACCGGGCACCAACATCGAGTTCATCGTCATGCAGCTGCTGCGTCTCGGCAAGCTCGGCTCGTTCGACTTCAATAGCCGCTTCTACGCCGACGACGACCTCATCGTCGGTGCGGCCGACCCGTTCCAGCTGTTCCGGATCCTCTTCGAGGTGCTCGCCGGTGGGGGCTTCGACCCCGCGACCGGGGTGCGCTTCATGCTCGACCAGTGCCACAACATCGAGGCAAAGGTCCCCGGGCAGATCCGCTCGGTCCTCAACGTGCAGGAGATGGCGGCGCGGGCGCTGCTCCTCGACCGAG
>JAAYZM010000272.1 GCA_012514835.1 Actinomycetales bacterium | reverse complement strand
CCGACCGCCCAGGTCCGCGCCCCGGCCGGCGAGCTGTCCTTCCTCCCGGCCTCGGATGCCGTGACGCTCGCGGTCGCGGCCGCCCGGGCGTACTGGGTGTCCGCACCGCACGTGATGGTCTCGCGGACGGGCGACGCCGACGCGCTCGCGGCCGCCGAGGCGGCGGGCGTCCCGCTCCTCGTGACGGGCGACCCCACGCCGGACGCGGAGAAGGAAGCCACCAAGGAGAAGGACGGGGCCGACGGCGAGGACGGGGCGGACGGCGAGGACGGGGCGGACGGCGACGAGCAGGCGACCGCGCCCCCGGTAGATCCCGCGATCCTGTCCGCCGTGCACGGTGAGCTCGCTCGGCTCGGCACCGTGGCCGTGACGTCCTTCGACCCCGCGTTCGAGGCTCCGGAGGGCGTCGAGCTCGTGCCCGACGGCGCACCCGTGCCCGGTGCCGTGCCCACGCAGCCGCTGACGGGCGTGGCACTCGTGACGGACACCTCGAAGGCGTCCCGCGCCGCGGCGCACACCGCCCGCGCGGCCGGTGCCCAGGTGTTCTCGGCCCGCCGCGGCGACCCCCGGGCGGCCCGGGCCCTCGTCGCGGCCTATGCGGAGGGCGCGACCTTCACGAACGTCACCGCGCTCGGTGACGGTTTCGGCGACGCGGGGGTGCTCACCGAGCGGATGCGCGTGGTCCGCACGGGCGAGGCGCTGCCCACGGGATCCCAGCTCGTGTTCGACGGCACCCGCTACGTGGCGCTGTACGGCTCGCCGCTCACGCCCGCGCTCGGTGTGCTGGGCGAGCAGAGCGTCAAGAAGTCCGTGACGCGGGCGCGCAAGCTCGCGAAGAAGTACGCGAAGCTCGTGGACGAGGACGTGGTCCCGATGTTCGAGATCATCGTCACGGTCGCCTCGGCGGGTGCGGGCAAGGACGGCAACTACTCCAACGAGCTCGACCCCGAGACGATCTGGCCGTACGTCGAGGCTGCGCGCGAGGCGGGCGTGTACGTGCTGCTCGACCTGCAGCCGGGCCGTACGAGCTTCCTCACGCAGGCGAAGGCGTACGAGGACCTCTTGCGTGAGCCGCACGTGGGACTCGCGCTCGACCCGGAGTGGCGGCTCAAGAAGAAGCAGGTGCACCTCAAGCAGATCGGCTCGGTGGGCATCAAGGAGGTCAACAAGGTCGCGGACTGGCTCGCGGACCTCGTGGCCACGAACGACCTCCCGCAGAAGATGTTCGTGCTGCACCAGTTCACGTCCTCGATGATCCGGGACCGGGAGAAGCTCGACACGTCGCACCCCGAGCTCGCGACGGTGATCCACGTGGACGGCCAGGGTTCGCAGGGCGCGAAGCACGGCACGTGGTCCCACCTGCACAAGAACGCCCCGAAGGGTGTGCACTGGGGCTGGAAGAACTTCTACGACGAGGACAAGCCGATGGCGACGCCCAAGCAGACGGTCGCCGTGGACCCGACCCCGGATCTCATCACGTACCAGTGAGCCTCCCGGGTTAGCGTGGGCAGATGGCGAGCAGCACCCGCGGTCCCGTGACGTTCGGGACCCGTGTCGCGCTCGTGGCGACGCTCGTCTTCGCGGTCTCGGTGTGGATCGGGCTCGTGACGGCGAGCGCCGAGGGGAGCCTGGGCCCGCACCGCGCGACGTACGAGATCACGGCGAGCTCGAGCGGGGTCGTGGACCTCGGACCGCTCGGGACGCTCGAGGTGGACTCGCCGCTCCCGCTCCGGCTCGGCGCGCGCGTCACGGTCCAGGAAGTCCCGGCGGACGTCACGTCGATCGACGCCCCCGTGACGCTCGAGGGGCTCTCGGCGGACCTCGACCGCTACGTGCAGTTCTTCACGAGCCCCGAGACGTTCCTGCAGGACGCGGCGGGGGACGTGGTGCGCTCGGCCGCGCGGCACACCCTGATCGCCTTCGTCGGCCTCGGCGCGGCGATCACGGGGCTGCTGCTGCTCCTCGGGCCCGGCCGGCGCACGGAGCTGTGGCAGCTCGGGGTCCGGCGTCGGCGTACGTCGCTCGCGGGCGTCGTCGTCATCGTCGCCGTGGCGGGTGCCGTGGTCGCGACGGGACCGCTCGGGCCGGACCTGACCGCGTCGCAGCCCGCGTCGTCGATCTTCGACGGCACCCCGCTCGAGGGTGCCCGCCTCACGGGTCGCCTCGCGGGGATCGTGGACACCTATGGCGGGCTCGCGCTCGACGCGTACCGCGAGAACGAGGAGTTCTACGCGGGGGCCGAGGACTCGCTGCGCACCGCGTGGGCCGCGCGCGAGGAGCAGTCCCAGGAGTGGGCGCGACTGCTCGAGCTGTCCGAGCGGGTGTCCCCGCTGCAGCGCGTGATGCTCGGCGACCCGGACTCGCTCGTGACGATGCTCGTGGTCTCCGACCTGCACTGCAACGTCGGCATGGCGCCCGTGCTGAAGGCCGCGGTCGAGCTCTCCGGTGCCGCCGTGGTGCTCGACGCGGGGGACACCACGGTCAACGGCACCCAGGTGGAGCGCTACTGCGTCACGGCGTTCTCGAACGCCTACCGCGCGGGCGGCGCCAAGGACGTGGTGTTCGCGGGCGGCAACCACGACTCGGCCATCACCGGTGAGCAGGTGCGCGCCGCGGGCGGGACGGTCCTCGCGGGCGAGGTGGTGAACGTCGCGGGCATCGACGTGCTCGGGGACGCGGACCCGCTCGAGACGCGGATCGGGCAGGGGACGCGCCGCACGGGCGAGGAGGGCGCCGCGGAGGCCGGGGAGCGGTTGGCCGATGTCGGGTGCTCCCGCGACGAGCCCGTCCCGCTGCTCCTCGTGCACACACCGGCCGTCGCGGCCGACTCGCTCGAGCGCGGGTGCGCCGTGGCGACAGTCTCGGGTCACCTGCACCGATGGGCCGGGCCGCAGCGCGTGGAGCAGGGCGTGCGGCTCGTGAACGGTTCGACGGCCGGTGCGGTCTCGGGCCAAGCGACCGTGGGGCCGCTCGGGGGCACCGCGACGATCGGCGTGCTGCGCGTCTCGCCCGAGTACGGGCTCGTGGCGGACTACCAGAAGCTCACGGTGGACCGGCTGGGCCAGGCGGAGGTGGGGTGGCGGATGCCCTTCCCGCTCCCCGCCGGGATGCTGCCTGAGCGCGAGGACCCGAACCTCCCGCCGGGTGCGCGCTGAGCACAGTGGGCGTTCAGGAATCCGGCCTAGGCTCGGGGCATGAGATCGAGACTCTTGACGGTTCTCGCGGGCACGGCGCTCGCCCTCGGTGTGGCGGCCGCCCCCGCCGCGGCGCACGACACGCTCCTGGCGTCCGACCCCGCCGACGGCGCGGTCCTGGGCGAGCCGCCCACAGCGATCACCCTGGAGTTCTCCGGGGAGCTCCTCGACCTCAACCCGGCGCTCGAGCTCACGACCTCCGACGGCACGCCCGTCGAGGTCGGTGAGGCGCACCTCGACGGCCCGACCGCGAGCTGGACCATCACCGAGCCCGAGTCGCTCGCGGCTGGGGACTACGAGGTCGTGTGGGCCGTGACGTCCTCGGACGGGCACCCGATCGACGGGACCTTCGCGTTCACCGTCGAGGGAGCGGCCGCGCCTGAGTCGCCAGAGCCGACGACGACAGAGCCGACGACGACAGAGCCGACGACGACGCCAGAGCCGACGACGCCGGAGCCCACGGCGACCGATCCCGCGCAGACCGACCCGGACCCCTCGGTGACCGAGGTCGAGCTCACGGCGACGGCCGAGCCCCAGGACCCCTCGGACATCTCGCGCACGGCGGAGACGTGGTTCTTCGCGGGGCTCGCCGTCTCGGTGCTCGTGGTGATCGGGATCGTCGTGGCGGTACGCCGCGGGGGACGTGACCCGAACGGCCCGCCCGGGCAGCACTGACGGCGCCCGGCGGGCCGCCGTCGGCCCTGGCTCGTCAGCGCTTGCGGGTGCCGAACACGGACCGCATGATCTCGCGCCCGAGCTGGGTACCCGCCGAGCGCAGCAGAGACTCCACACCCTTGGTGGCCGTGGAGACCCGCTTCTGGGTGGCGCGCTCCTTCTCCTTCTTGACCTTCTCGGCCTCCTTGGCCTTGAGCGCGGCTTCCTTCGCGGCCTCCTTGGCGGCGACGGCGTCGGCCTTGGCCTGCTCGGCGGCGGCCGCGGCCTCCTCCTCGGCCTGCTCCGCGGCGGCCATGCGCTCGGTGAGGAGCTCGTACGCGGACTCGTTGTCCACTGCTGCCGCGTATCGCGCGGCGTTCGGCGACGCGGCGACGGTCTGGGCGAGCACGGTCTCGGGCGCGGGGTCCATCGAGGACTGCGGGGCGCGCATGCGGGTCCACGCGACGGGTGTGGGGGCGCCCTTCTCGGTGAGGACCGTGGTGATGGCCTCGCCCGTGACGAGCTCCTGGAGGAGCCGCTCGAGGTCGTACTCCGACTTCGGGAACGTGCGGGCCGCGGCGCGCAGGGCGGTCGCGTCGTCCGGGGTGAAGGCGCGCAGGGCGTGCTGGACGCGGTTGCCGAGCTGGGCGAGCACGTCCGCGGGGACGTCCTTGGGGGACTGCGTCACGAAGAACACGCCCACGCCCTTGGACCGGATGAGGCGCACCGTCTGGGTGACCTGCGTGAGGAAGTCCTTCGACGCGTCCGTGAACAGCAGGTGCGCCTCGTCGAAGAAGAACACGAGCTTGGGCT
>JAAYZM010000271.1 GCA_012514835.1 Actinomycetales bacterium | reverse complement strand
GGCGACGTGCTCGAGGTGCCGGCGTCCGGCGTCGTCGTCGTCGGACCCCGTGCGTGAGAAGGTGAGACGCACGCTCACGGACGGGAGGACGGACCTTGCGCATCGACCTTGAGTCGCGGACCGTCCAGGGGCTCATCACGTTCTTGTCCTTCGTGGGGCTCAATGTCGTGTACCTGATCGCGTGCGTGCCGGTCGTGACGATCGGCGCGGCGACGAGCGCCCTGGTCGAGGTGACCTACCGGTACACCGACGACGAGCGCGGCAACCTCGTCAAGGACTTCTTCCCGGCGTTCGCGCGGAACTTCCCGCGGGCGACGGTGCTGTGGCTGGTCACGGGCGTCCCGGCGCTGGCCTTCGCGTTCGCGGCCGTGTTCTGGTCGCAGCACGCGTCGCTGCTCGCGGGGGCGGCCATGGTGGCGTGCATCTTCGCGGTCGCGTACCTGCTCACGGTGTTCCTCGTGGCGATGGGGCTCGTGGCGCGGTACGAGAACACGCTGCGGGGCACGGCGCGCAACGCGTTCCTGCTGCCCGCCGCCGAGCCGATCCGGTGCTTCGCCCTGCTGCTCATCCCGCTCACGCAGGTGTGCCTCGCGCTCGTGTCCCCGCCGTTCTGGTTCATCGTGGCGACCATCGGCTGCTCGGTGGGCGCGTACGGCAGCGCGTACCTGTACCGCTCCCTCTTCGCCCGCCACACCTGATCGCGCAGACACGGCGAGGGCCCGGGCGCGTGGTGCGCCCAGGCCCTCGTGTCCGCGAGGTCAGCGGTGGTCAGCCGCCAAACTCGGCCAGGACTGCAGCACGGGCATCCGCCTGCGCCTGGGCGTTCTCCATGTCGAAGGCCAGGACGTCCTCGTAGCCCAGGCCCTTCGCCTTGGACTGGAGGTTGGTCCACAAGCTCTCGAACTCGCCCTCGTTCGCAGCGAAGATCATCTGCCACGAACCCTGGACGATCTCGGCCTTGACCTGGTTGCGCTGCGCCTCGATCTGCGAGGAGTCGGCCGGGGCCGTGAAGCTCGCACCCGGGGCCACCGAGAGCTGGTTGTTCGCCGTGAGGAACTCGATGCCGTTCTGAGCGCCGCCCATCTTCGTCGACCACGCCTGGCTCAGCGGGGTCTCGACGAGCGCCGCGTAGCTGGGCCACGTCTGGTAGCTGAACGCGAGGCCCGTGTCCGGGTTCTCGCTCGCGGGCAGCACCGCGGAGACGTTGAGCGCGGAGACGCCGTCGAAGAAGGAACCGCCGCCCCACTCCTCGGGGACCGTGCCCTCACCGGTGAGGAACACCTCGCGGCCGAAGTCGTTCAGCGCGGGACCGTCCGCACCGTTGTCCCACGTCAGGCCCTCCGGGCCCGCCGAGGCACCCGTCTGGGAACCGTTCGAGTTCACACCCTCGGGCGAGTAGAGCCAGTCGATGAACGCCGCGATGCGCTCCGGGTCCTCCGCCTTCGAGCCGATCGCGAGGATCTGCTTGCCGCCGTACAGCTCGGCGCCGTAGGAGAAGATCTT
>JAAYZM010000270.1 GCA_012514835.1 Actinomycetales bacterium | reverse complement strand
CGGGCGAGCCGGCGAAGGCCGCCGCGAGGTCCGCGAAGAGCCACGGGCGACCTTGGCAACCACGTCCGACGACGACGCCGTCGCACCCCGTCTGCGCGATCATCGCGAGCGCATCCTCGGCGGACCAGATGTCCCCGTTGCCGAGCACGGGCACGTCCGTGACGGTCTCCTTGAGCCGTGCGATGGCCTCCCAGCGCGCCTCGCCCGAGTAGTAGTCGGCGGCGGTGCGGGCGTGCAGAGCGACGGCCGCCACCCCGGCGTCCTGGGCCACGAGCCCCGCCTCGAGGTACGTGAGGTGATCGTCGTCGATGCCCATGCGCATCTTGATCGTCACAGGGACGTCGTAGGGCGCCGCGGCGGCGACAGCGCCGCGCACGATCTTCGCGAAGAGGTCCCGCTTCCAGGGCAGGGCCGATCCGCCACCCTTGCGGGTCACCTTGGGCACAGGGCAGCCGAAGTTGAGGTCGATGTGGTCGGCGCGGTCCTCGGCCGCGATGATGCGCACCGCCTCGGCGACCGTGCCGGGCTCGACGCCGTACACCTGCACCGAACGGGGTGAGGCACCCTCGTCGTGCGTGATGATGCGCAGCGCCTCAGGGTTGCGCTCGACGAGGGCCCGGGACGTGACCATCTCGGCGACGTAGAGGCCCGCACCGTACTCGCGGCACAGCGTCCGGAACGGCGGGTTCGTCACGCCCGCCATGGGGGCGAGCACCACGGGCGTGTCCACCTGGAACCGCCCGATGCGCAGCGGTGCCACGGCGTTCAGCGTCGATGCCACGGCGTTCGGCGTCGGCGTCGGGGTCGTCAAAGTCACTGCCCCATCTTCCCACGCTCAACCTCGCGGGGCCCTCGTGCGTTCCCCCTAGTGTGAGCGTCATGGCAGCAGGGCCCGCGAGCGGGCGAGAGGACACCGAGCACGTCCTCGTCCGGCCAGTCGGTGAGCCGATGGGCCGGGACCGGGAGTTCACGGCCTTCGTGCTCGAGCACCGGGCCACGCTGCTGCGGGCCGCCTGGCTCCTGGTCGGGGACGCCCACCGGGCCGAGGAGCTCGCCCAGCAGGCCCTCGAGCGCACCTATGTGGCGTGGCCGCGCGCCCGCACGGGTGACCCGGTCGCCTACGCGCGACGCGTCCTGGTGAACCTGCGCACCGACACGTGGCGCCGCCGTCGGCGGGAGGTCCTCGTCGAACCCGTCGAGCTGGTCGAGCACGCCCGCGCGCACCACGACCCTGATCGTGCCGGGGACCGCGATCGCCTTGTCCGGGCGCTCGCTACCTTGAGCGAGCGGCAACGGCGGATCGTGGTGCTGCGGTACCTCATGGACCTGTCCGAGGCGGAGGTCGCGGCGGATCTCGGGGTGAGCCTCGGCACCGTGAAGTCGACCGCGTCGCGCGCCCTCGCCGAGCTGCGTGCGGCGCTCGGCACCCGAGACGGCCTGGAAGGAGCGTCGCGATGAGCCTCACCGACCACGAGGACGCGTTCGTCGCCGAGCTGCACCGGCTCGCCGACGCCGAACAACCGCCCCTCGACCTCGACCCTGCCTCGACCGTGCGCGGCGGGCGGGTGCGGCGCCGCCGCCGGACCCTCCGCAACGGTGCCCTCGGGGTGCTGGCCACCGCGGCGATCGCCGTCGGCGTCGCGCAGCTCGTCCCGTTCGAGCCGGCCCCGACCGAGCCCGCACTTCCCACGCAAGCACCGCCCGACGACGGCACCCCCGTGCCGCACTCGCTCGACGGTGTGGCGCTGCCCTTCGCGGCCGTCTCGATCGACTCGGCGACGACGATCAACCCCGAAGAGCTCTTCACCTCGATCACCGAGCTGCCCGACACCACGCCGGAGGGCGTACCGATCTTCGCCATGGCGATGACGGCGGACGGCCGGGTTGTTGTGAGCATCTCGTCGGAGGACAACTTCGACGGCGATCAGTTCCTCGCTCCTGAGCGGCTCGGGCTGTGGTCACCGGCGGGCTTCGAGCTGTTCGACGACGTTTCCGCCATCCCCGAGGGCGACCTCTTCCGGTACTCGTACTTCGCGTCGTCAGCCGGGGACGCAGTGACGTGGGTCGAGACGTCGAGCACCCAGGGCACGGGACTGTGGCGTATCTTCGCCCACACCCCGGACGGCGGCACGAGTCTCGTCGCGAAGGCCGAGGACGGCCATGCCCTCGGGTACGAGTTCGGCGGGGACGCGATGCCGCGGGTGCTCGGCGACCGGGTCGTGTGGGCATCCGAGGGGTGGTACTCGGGCGCCTCGGAGGGACTCGTGCTCTTGTCGGCGCCGCTCGGCGGATCCGGCACGCTGCGCGTCGAGTCTGACACCGTCACTCATCCAGCGGTCGGCGACCGTGGTGCGTTCTTCGTCCGCGAGAACGGCAACCTCGTCTCGGTGCTGCGCGAGGACGGCACCATCGAGGACGTCCTCCGCTACCCGTTCACCTCGAAGCCCATTATTTCGCTTGCTGCCGCTGGCGACACGCTCATGGTCGGGGTGCACGTGGAAGGCAGTTCCGGGACAAAGACTTGGATCGACGTCATCGACCTCACCGCGCAGAACGTGACGCGCATCGAGGAGGCGAACGGCCTCGGCGACGGAAAGCACGTGTGCGGAAGTCATGTGGCCTGGCACGAGTATCGTCCCGACGAAGGCGGCGGCGGCGGGTACTGGTCGGCCGTGGTGTTCGACCCAGCGACGGGTGAGCTCCACCTGTTCGACACGGCCACGAACGTCAGCATCTCCGGGTGCGCGGACGAGCGCGTGGTGTGGCGACGACTCGACAGCACGCGAGACGAAGAGGTGCTCACGGAGGCGCTCGCCACGTTCCGCTGATCCGCCCCGCGCGAGGCAACCTTCCGCGACCCTGGTGCGTGTGAGGGGTATGACCACAGTCCAGGCGACCGGCGACGAGCGCATCGAGGTGCGCGTCGTCGGGCGCCGGTCCACCGACGCCGAGTTCACGACGTTCGTGCAAGATCACCAGCACGAGCTCTTGCGCACCGCGTGGTTGCTCAGCGGGGACCCGCACCGCGCCGAGGAGCTCACCCAGCAGGCGCTCGAGCGCACCTACGTCTCGTGGGGCCGCGCCCGGGAGGGCGACCCGCTGGCCTACGCGCGCAGGGTGCTCGTGAACCTGCGCATCGCTACGTGGCGCCGTCGTCGGCGGGAGGTCCTCGTCGCTCCCGAGGACGTACCGGAGACCGCCGCGGGCGCCTCCGACGCGGACCGGCACGCCGAGCGCGACCGCCTCTTGCGCGCCCTCGTCACCCTGCCGCCCCGCCAGCGGCGCGTCGTGGTCCTGCGCCACCTGCTCGACCTGCCCGAGGCGGAGGTCGCCGCCGAGCTGTCCATCTCCGTGGGCACCGTGAAGTCCACCAACGCCCGAGCGCTCGCCCGCCTGCGCAACGCGCTCGGGACCGCGTCCGACCCTCGAGGGGGAACACCATGAACCGCCTGATGTCCGACGACGACGTCCTTGCCGAGCTGACCCCGCTGCGGGACGCGGAGGTGCCCCCGATGGGAGTGGACGTGCCCCTGACTGTGCGTGCCGGTCGGTCTCGCCGCACCCGCCGCGTGGCTATCGCTGGAATCTGCGGGGTGCTCGCACTCGCAGGGATGACTTACACCCTGAGTGACCTCACCCTTTCCGACGCGTTCACCTCGCCGGCGGACTCTCTCTCGGCGGAGGATGGGGAAGTCACCCAGAGCAAGCTCACGGTCACACCGGCGACCACTCTCACTCCGGTGGACCCGGACGACCCCGGCGTGCGACTTGCGCTCGATCTTCCCTGGCACCAGAGGCTTGACGACCCAGTTCCTGGAGAACCTACTCTGCTCGTCCTCGGCAAGGTGGGGCCCGCCGGTGCCGCGGCCAGCAACAGCGATTGGGCGAACGCGCTCGCGCTACGCCCCTTGGACGCAGTCACAGAAGACGGTCCGCTGCTCGTGGTGGGTTGGTCAGACGACGCACCCGACACGTGGAGCACTGGACGATTCTGGGCAGCTGACGAAAGCCTCTACGTCGTTGGGATGGTGCCACCCTCCTACGAGGGGGCGACGCTCAGATACACGATCGGCCCTGCTGATGCTCCCTCTCTCAGCGGGCTCCTACCGGTCCTCACCGCAGACGGCATCGATGGACAGAGGGTGGTCGCCTTCCGTGTCTCGCCGGGGCTCGCTCGTGGAGTGACCGAGCTCGACCTCGTCTACACGACTCCCGACGGAGAGCAGGTCGGCACTCCGGCGTGGCACCCTCGGACCGAGACCCCGTAACGGCCCACAGTCAGGCCGCGTGCCGTAGGTGGATCTCGATCGGGGCTTCAGCCGGGTGTGGCGGGTAGAGCTCGATCACCAGGGCGCCCGTGCGTGTCGAAGTGGTCCGGTCCGACGCCGTGCTCTCATGGGCACTCAGCCCGATCGGCTCAGGTGCCGACGAAGCAGTCGAGTAGTACTCGTGGCCCGTAGGCGTCATGGTCCTGACCGTGTGGACGGGCGCGTCGGGCTCGGCGTGCTGGGTCCACCCGGGTGCTTGCTTGGTGTAGTTGCACCCCGCGCAC
The DNA here is from genome assembly GCA_012514835.1 of Actinomycetales bacterium. Taxonomy (GTDB): domain Bacteria; phylum Actinomycetota; class Actinomycetes; order Actinomycetales; family Cellulomonadaceae; genus JAAYZM01. The sequence continues at coordinate 448 of JAAYZM010000270.1, read as the reverse complement.
AGTCCTTGCCCGTTGGGCGCGCTCGTGGCACCGCCGTCGGCGACGGGGGTGATGTGATCGAGGTGTGCGACGGGTGCGTCGCACCACGGGGTACGACACAACCCTTGATCGCGCACGCGCAACAGCGCAGCCAACCCGGCGGGGAAGGTTCTCGACCTGGAGTCCATGGCGACGAGGTTTCCGCCCGCGTCGGCGTACAACCTGCGTACCCACGCGCCGATCTTGTTCGCCTCACGTCGCCGGTCGCCGCTTCCCACATCCGACTCGCTCGCACCCGGGTCAGTGAACGGCTCTTCAGCTTCCATGGCACGGGCGACGAGGTCACGGGCGAGCTGCGCGGGCACCATGTTCGCCCCGTCCAGCACTCCCGGCTCGTGCCCGGAAGCGAGCAGCGTCGCGTCGCTGACGACGAGGTTCACCATGACCGGCACCGCGTCCGCAGCGTGCT
>JAAYZM010000269.1 GCA_012514835.1 Actinomycetales bacterium | reverse complement strand
GGCCTTCGGTCGCAAGCACGCCGAGGACGGCCTCATCGTGTACGTAGAAGCCGCCGAGGACGGCGCCGCGGCGATCTGCCGCAACCTGCACGGCCTGCGCCTCGCGGGCTGGTTCGAGCACGCCCGCGCGATCCTCGTGGGCCGAACGAGCGCTCCGGACCACCCGCAGCTCACCCAGCGCGACGCCGTGCTCGACGCCCTGGGCCGCCTCGAGGTCCCCATCGTGTTCGACATGGAGATTGGCCACGTCCCGCCGCAACTGCCGCTCATCAACGGCGCGCTCGCGACCGTCACGATCGACGGCGCCACCCGCGAGATCTCACAGCAACTCAACTAGATCGGGTAGCCGCACACCTCTTCGAGGTCGCGGGCGAGAGTCAGCCCTGGCAACAGCCGTCCGGGCCGCAGGTCCCGGAGCCAGCGTCACCGAGCACGATGAAAGGTCCGACGGCGGTGTCCGCAGCCGACTCATCCGCCTCGGCGCTCTTCAGCGTTCCAGCATCCGACGTCGAGCTCACGGGCTCCGCCGTCGTCGGCCCCGAAGGCTCGTCCGCATAGGCAGCGCCATCTGGATGGTCCTCGAAGCCTTCGGTCATGGCGAGACCTCGGCTCGCTCTTGCGCCACCTGCCGCAGCGCGTTCGCGAACACCTCGGGGTCCTGAGCCCCGGACACCCCGTAGCGGCCCTCGAGCACGTAGAACGGCACGCCCGTGATCCCGTAGGCGCGCGCCTGGGCGATGTCCGCGTCGACATCGCCAGCAAACCGCTCGTCAGCCAGCGCCGCGAGCACCTCGTCGCGGTCGAGCCCCACCTCAGCGGCAAGGTCGGCCAGATCGGCGTCGTGACCCACGTGGCGGCCCTCGACGAAGTAGGCGCGGAACAGCCGCTCGGACATCTCGAGCTGGAGCCCGCGGGACTTGGCCAGGTGCAGCAGCTGGTGGGCCTTGAGGGTCTTGGTGTGGCGCACCGCGGAGAAGTCGTAGTCGAGGCCCACGGACGCCGCGATGCCGGTGACCCGCTCGAGCATCTGGTGCACCTGATCCTCGGGAATGCCCTTGTGGCGGGCCAGGAAGTCCACCTCGGAGCCCTCGAAGTCCACCGGCGTGTCCGGGGCGAGCTCGAAGGAGTGATAGGTGACCTCGACGCGCGGCGCCTCGCCGTCAGGCGCCTCGCCGTCGGACACCTCTCCCTCGAACCCTGCCGCGAACCGCCGCACGCCCTCCTCGAACTTGCGCTTGCCGATGTAGCACCAGGGGCATGCGATGTCGGACCAGACGTCGATCTTGATGGGGTTGCTCATGTGGGCCTTAACCGCGCGTGCGCTCGCGGCATTCCACGCCGTGGGGAAGGGTGGACGCATGACTGAGCAGACCGCGGTGGCGATCATCGGCGCGCACGGGAAGATCGGCCAGCTGCTGGCCCGCGAACTGACGGGGCGCGGATACCGGGTGCTTGGCGTGCACCGCAAGGCCGAGCAGGTGGCTGCCGTCGAGGCAACGGGTGCCGTCTCCGTGCTGCACGACCTCGAGTGCGGCACGGCGGAGCAGCTCGCCGCGGCGCTCACGAAGGGGTCCGACGGCGCACCGTGGGCCGGTCTCGTCTTCACGGCGGGCGCGGGCACCGGTTCGGGACCGATCCGCAAGGAGACCGTGGACCTGGGCGGGTCGCTGCAGTCCATCGAGGCGGCCGGGCTCGCGGGCATCGGGCGGTTCGTGCAGGTGTCCTTCATCGGCGCGGACCGCGAGGCCGAGCCCACGGGCAACGAAGGCTGGGACGCCTACCGCCGCGCCAAGCGTGACGCCGACGTCGCCCTGCGGGACAGTGGCCTCGACTGGTCCATCGTGGCGCCCGGGCACCTGACCGACGAGCCAGCCAGCGGGTCCGTGACGCTCGGCGAGGGACTCGACGGGGGAGACGTGAGCCGCGGCAACGTCGCGCTGGTCATCGCCGAGGTGCTCGGTGCGCCCGGCACCCTGCGCCGCACTCTCGACGTGGTCGACGGCACGACGCCGGTCCGGGACGCCGTCAGCGCATCCTGAACGCGCACCGAACTCACCCGGACGCACGGGAGCCGCGGTGAGACATCCACCGCGGCTCCCGTCCGGCTCACGCCATCAGCTCACGAGCTTCCACGGCCCGTACGCGATCCCGGGCGCCTGGTTCCGCGTCCACCACTGGGCGCGGTACACCTTGCCCTGGTAGACCACCTGGTCGCCGTTGTCGAAGATCCGGGTGGGCGTCCACAGCGCCGTCCCGTCCTGGGCCACCGCGAGCTCTTGCCACGCCCCGTAGGGCGCGCCGGGTGCCTGGTTCTGGGTCCACCACAGGGCCTCGAAGTACTTGCCCTGGTAGAGCACCCGGTGGCCCTCGGTGTAGACGGTGGTGGACTTCCACGCCGGGACGCTCGCCACGGTGACGGGGGCGGACGTCGCGGTACCCGGGGGCAGGCCGTCGGCGCTCGCCGTCACGGTCACCGTGATGTCGCGACCCGCGAGGCCTGCCGTCACCGCGAGCCGGTCGCTCGTGGCACCGGCCAGCTCCTCGCCGTCGGACAACCACTGGTAGGCGTACTCGACGCCCTCCACGTCCCACGCTCCCGGGTCCGCCGTGAGCAGGCCCGTCACCACGGCGTCTCCGCTGATCGACGGCGCCGTGAGCGCCTCGGGCGCCACCGGCAGCGGCTCCCACGTGGTCGAGCGGACGTGCAGCACCAGCTGGGACGCCGAGCTGACGAGCGCAGCGCCCTGGCCGCCGTCGTCGGACAACCCCGCCACTCCGGTGACGAAGTCCTCGAACGCGACCACGGCCTGGGCGGCCCTGCCCCGGTTGAGGTGGCTGCGCGCGAGCCGGAGGTCCGCCTCGAGCGTCGCCTTGGTAGCGGAAGAGACGTCGAGGTGTCCGACGGCGGTACGCAGCGCCGCGAGCTCCTCGTCGAACCCGGCGAAGTACCAGCCGTCGTGGCCGTCCACGCCGCCCGAGCCACCGGTGATCGTGTTGTAGCCGCCCCAGTAGTAGTCGTACGGGCTCTGGGAGCGGCCGTCCGAGACGGGCAGCGCGAACGGGTCGGTGTCGAGCAGCTCGGCCTCGTCCTCGCCGAGCGTCTGGGTGCCGTAGAACAGGTCGCTCAGGTAGCGACCTTCCGGTGCCGCCGGGGCGGTCCCGTGCGGGTCGCCGCTGGACCGGTACGCCCCTGCGTTGAACTTCACGAGGCTGTCCGGGTCCACGCCGAGGTTCGCGTACACGCCCTTGGCGAGCTGGAGGCTCATGTTGTCCGTGACCGCGCCGTCGTTGAAGTCGTTCAGGTTGGTGTTGATGACGATGCCGCGGTCTGGCGCCAGGGTGGCCACCAGGAGCGACTGGTCGAACGGCAACCGGTCGTAGCCGCCGTAGCTGTAGGCGCCCTCTTCGTGCGCGTACATGTGGCCGTACGGCATGAAGTGGCGGAACAGCTCCGTCTCGCGCACGCGGTTGTGCCGGTAGCTGTTGCCCGGCCCTTCCGTTCCGTGCGCGATCACGTGCTCTGCGCCAGGGTTGAAGAACGGCGTGCCCGTGAAGTCGAACTCCTGCCCCTGGGCGTTGTAGCGCCAGTTCGCCGGGCCGGTCGCGCCGGCGCCGCCGTTGACGACCACCTTGACCCGCTCGTCGAACACCGCGGCAACAAACGCGTTCTTCCCGCCGATCGAGAAGCCCTTCGTGACCGCCTGGGTCGGGTCGATCCTCTCCGCGAGCGCCGGGTTCTGAGCCACCGCGAGCTCGAGGGCGTCGAGGTAGGCCGAGACCGCTGTCGCGTTCGCGATGAGGATGCTCGAGTCGTGCGACGTGCTGTTCCGCTGGTAGGGGAACAGCGTGTAGAACGTGCCGAAGCGGTTCGGGCTGCCCCACGCGCCGGAGTCCGAGCGGATGTCGAACGCCCAGCTCGGGAAGCTGACGTTCGCGATCCCGTTGGCCGTGTACCCGCCGCCGAACGCCACGGCCGCCGGCTGGTCACCGGGCACCGAGGCCGGGATCGTCACGTTGATCGTGACGTTCACGGGCACCCCGCCGGAGTAGTTCGCGTTGGTGGGCACGATCTGCGCCTGGACGCTCGCGTTGCCCGTGCCCGCGTACGTGTTGGACAGCAGGTTCACGGTGTAGTCCTCGCCGAGACGCGGCTTGTACCCGTACTCGTAGAACTGTGCGAGCTCGAGGATCTCCGCCTTGCGCTCGGACCACTCCTCGGCGTTCGTCACCAGGCCGCGAGTGCCCTTCGAGTGGTCGAAGAACTCGAACGCGTTGGGGATCGTGGTGGTGGAGGGCAGGTCGGCCGGGTCGGGGAAGCGCGTGTCCGCCCAGCGCAGAGCAGCGAACGCCTCCGTCACCTCGCGCACGGCGGCCTCCTTCTGGGCGCGCGTGGCCGAGCCGTCCTCGCGGATCTCGAGGTACGCGTCCTTCGCGGCGATCATCCGGGCCTTCGACGACGCCGTCCAGACCTGACTCTCGTCCCCGGACGTGGTGGATCCTGTCCCGTTGCCGGAGCCACCCGGGTTGTTCTTCGAGCTCCAGAAGCGGATGTTCTCCTCCGCGGGCCAGCCGCTGTAGGCGTGCTCCTCACCGTCCCAGCCGGCAAGCGTCACCTCGGCCCAGTCGCGGTTGCGGACCCGCTCGGAGTTGGGCAGGTTCGAGCTGCCTTCCCGCCCAGCGAACACCTCGGACTTGCTCCAGTAGGTGAACGACTGCCCCTGGTCGTACACCGCGAGCTCGAGACCCACCTGCGTGCCGTTGGTCAGCTCGCGCTCCCACGCGTCGCCCCAGCCCTCGATCTGCAGGGCGACCTCGTAGGTGTAGCTGGCGTCTCCCTCCGTGTATCCCGAGGACGCAAAGTCCTTGAGGCGGCTCGAGTAGTCCTGGTGGTTCGGGTTGAAGAAGGACCCGAGCGAGGGGATGCCGAAGTTGTTGAACGACGCCACGCCGGACGCCGCCGGGTCCGCACCGAGGAAGAACACGCCTTGCGTGTCCGTCTCCATGCCCCACTTGTCGTTGAACACGTCCATGAACACGAACAGGCCGTCCGTGGCCGGGGTGTAGGTGGCACCGGTCCAGCTCGGGTTGCCCGAGTCCGAGCGTGTCGTGTCGCCCGTGACCTCGACGAGCGCGTAGAGCACCGGGCCGTCCCACAAGAGCCGGACGGTGCCGTGCGTGCTGGCATCCGGGGCGTCCGCCGTCATGGTGGCGTTGAACGCGTTGCCGATCGGATAGGCGGTGGCGGTGTCCCACGCGGCTTCGCGGACGCCGTCGACCGTGACGGGCTCGGTGGTGAAGGCGGCGTCGGCCTGGGCGCGCGGTGAGGTCACCAGGTAGCTCTGGTTGTTGCTCCCCGTGGGGGAGAAGCGCTCGAGGACGTTCGTGTTGGTCATGAAGTTCTTGTCGCCGTGCTGGTCGTAGGCGTACCGGTCGCCCGGGGCAGCGGACGCCCACGGCGCGGCGAGGGAGAGGGTGGCGAGCGCACCGGCGCCCGCGACGAAGGGTCGGGATAGACGAGTCACATGGATCTCCTTGAGTGGCGGCCCCGTGGGGGCGCGTCGGGGGAGCCTGCTGTGGTCCGGGCACGTCGAGGCGACCGATCGGGGCAGGGGTGGACCACCGCTCGGGGCACGGCGAAGCGGACCCGTTCACACCCCCGGCGCGCTGCGACCCGGAGGTGAGGGTCGGCGCGGGGGCGGTCGGGTGGAGGGCTCCTTCTGGGAACTTCGTTGTTCGACGGGAGTGCACTCGACGATCCACGGTCTGGTCGACGTCTCGGCCTTGACAATGAATCGATTCAATATATTATATCGCCGCTGCACACGATCGTCAATAAGTGTGGAGTGTCCGATAGGGCCGATGAAGGCTTTTCCGGTGGAGTGCCGGGTTTAGCGCTTGAGGGTCCAGCTGCCGCTCGAACGCACCACGAGGAAGCCGGAGAAGTCCTCGACGCGCACCTTGCCCGTGTACTTCTTGGTGATCTTGTTGACGAGCACCTGGTTGCGCGTGAGGCCGTACGTGGTGACGATCAGGTTGTCCTTCACCGCAGAGCGGTAGGCCAGCTTCCACTTCTTGGACTTCTTCAGCGTGACCCGGTACACCGCGTCGCCCGAGCCCTTCTGCGTCTTCTTGAGCGCCTTCGCCTTGTGCAGCGGGAGCACCTTGACGGTCCACTTCTTCTTCGACGTCGACTCGATCTTCAGGTAGGTGGGCTTGTACGAGGTCGAGCGGAGCCCAAAGACCGTGGTGCCCTTGTACGGACCGTCGATCTTGCCCACGAGCGGGCGGCCGTGCGTCTTGCGGTTCTTCTTGAGCGCCTGCACCTTGAGCGTTCCCTCGCCCGGCGCTGAGATCGTCACGAGGCCGCGCGTGGCGCCCTTCGGCAGCTTGACCACCTTGGTGCCCTTGCCCTTGTACGTCTTCGCCTTGAACGTGCCGTAGCGGACCTTGATGGTCTTCGCGGACGCGGCGGGGCCGGTCGCTGCGGGGCTCTCAGCGGCGACGGCGGCGGGTGCCGCGGTGAGCGAGAGTGCCGCGAGCGCGGCGACGAGCACGGTGAGCGGACGACGCATGGTTCTCCTTGGTCTTGGGGGCGTCAGGGACGGGAGCGTGCGGGCGAGCGGCGTTCAGCTCACCGGGGTGGTGTCCCCGTCGCGGCGAGTATGGCAGCGAACAGACCGGGCGCACCAGGGAGCGCCCATGTCCCGGGCAGTGGCCCGCACTCCGCCGTCGGACTCGTAGAACCCGCGTCCCGCCGTCGGGCACCCTCGCCGCACCGGATCTCACAACGCGCCCCGGCGCACCGAGCGAAAACCGTAACGAACCCGGCGCATCGCCGGACACGGGCGGGAAACTGCGGATCCCTAGCGTCGAGGCACCCGCTCGACCCCTCGCACCCGGGAGCACGCCATGTCCTACGTCCCGCCCCCCGAGCTCATCACCCGGATGATCGACGCCGGGGAGTCCAAGATCTTCATGTCCACGCGCGACACGCTCGTGCGCGCGTTCATGGCCGCCGCGCTCCTCACGCTCGGCGCGGCGTTCGCCGTCACCATCACTGTGCAGACGGGCTCGGCGCTGATCGGCGCGCTGCTGTTCCCCGTGGGCTTCTGCATGCTCTACCTGCTGGGCTACGACCTGCTCACCGGGGTGTTCGTGCTCGCGCCGCTCGCATGGCTCGACAAGCGGCCCGGTGTCACCGCGGGCGGCGTGCTGCGCAACTGGGGACTCGTGTTCCTCGGCAACTTCGCGGGCGCGTTCACGGTGGCCGTGATGATGGCGATCGTGTTCACGTACGGGTTCTCCGTGGAGCCCAACGAGGTGGGGCAGGTCATCAAGGAGATCGGGCACGGGCGCACCGTCGGGTACGCCGAGCACGGCGCCGCAGGCATGCTGACCCTGTTCATCCGCGGCGTGCTGTGCAACTGGATGGTCTCGACCGGCGTGGTGGGCGCGATGATCGCCAAGGACGTCACCGGCAAGGTCATCGCGATGTGGATGCCCATCATGCTGTTCTTCGCGATGGCCTTCGAGCACTCCGTGGTGAACATGTTCCTGTTCCCCTCGGGCCTTCTGCTGGGCGCCGACTTCACGATCATGGACTACCTCGTGTGGAACGAGATCCCCACCGTGGTGGGCAACCTGGTGGGTGGCCTGACCTTCACCGGGCTCGTCATCTACTACACGCACGGGCGCACGGCCGCGAAGCGGGTGCCGGCCGCGGTCAAGGGCTCGGTCGCGACCCAGGACTCAGCCGTGGCGAAAGAGTCGGTCGAGGCGCCGACCAGCTGAGCCCGCTGCGCTGTCACCCGTTGCGGAACACGGTTGTTCCGTGGTGTTCCGCAAGGACCAATATGTCGTCACCACGTTCCGCGGAGTTGCGTGGTGTTCCGCAACCAGGGGTCGGTGAGCGGGTCAGTGCTGGGGTGGGACGAAGCGGGGGGAGTGGTCCGGGTCGGGGATGGGGCCGTCCGGGGTCAGGGTGAGTCGCTCGTTGGGCCGGACGTCGACGGGCCACGAGCCCCACGGCGTGGTGACGGTGCCGCGTACACGCCCCGCAGCGAGACCGACGACGGCGGTCGGTTGGCCGGTGCGGTCCGTGACGAGCCGGAGCCCGCGGGGCAGCTCGGCGAGCAGCTCGTCGTCGCGCCACACGCGCACCACCTCGTCATCGCCGGCCAGCTCGAAACGGGTCCCGTCCACGACGCGCGCGTACGCCGTGGCGGTCGCGCGGGCCTCGCCGTCGAGCCGCGTGGGCGTGAGCCCGGAGAACCACAGCTCGCCGTCGGCCCTGGGCAGGATCCCGAAGGTCCGCTCGACCGCGTCGAGGAACCACAGGATCGACGGCGAGTAGCGCTCGCCGTACGCGGGCTCGCCGGACCACGGGTCGAGCACCTGGGGGAACCGTCCGCCCTCGACCAGGGCGCGCAGCACGGGACCGGCCACGAGGGCGAGCTCGGCGACGTGCCCGTGGTGCTCGAACGCGTGCGGGGCGCGCACCAGGGTCAGGAAGTTCACGGGGCCGCCCCACGAGTTGCGCCCGGCGTTGGCCTCGAAGCGCGGGTCGTCCATCGCGAGGGACGTCCACCCGTGCTGCGACAGGAACTTCCGGGTGTGCATGAGGTAGCGCTCGAGCGCGGTCGCGAACTGTGCGCCGTCACCCACCTCGCACGCGAGCACCCGCAACAGCACGTCGGAGCCGATGCGCACGAGGTCGCCCGTCGCGGAACGGTCGTGCCAGAGGGCGTCGTCGTCGGCCCAGCACTGCGCCTGGAGCGCGGCGAGCGAGCGCGCTGCGGCCACCCGCCACGCGTCGGTGTCGAGCTCCCCGAGCTCTTCCGCGATCCTTGCGAGGTAGGTGCGCTGGCACGCCACGTTGGCCGTGAGGTCGGGCGCGATGAGCGGAAGGTGCGGCACGAGCGGGTCGCAGCGCGCCGCGTCCGAGTGCAGGGGCCGCTCGGGTAGGAACCAGAACCGCGGCGAGCCGTCGTGACCCGTGTCGAACGTGCCGAAAGCCTCGACGGCCCCTGTGTCCCGGGTGTCCCGGTGGGTGGCGAGCCACGCATCGTGCCGTGTCATCGCGGCGTACATCGTGGTCAGGTACTCGCGGTCGCCCGTGAACTCGAAGTGGTGCCACACGCAGCGTGCGAGCGGGGTGACCATCTGGATCTG
>JAAYZM010000268.1 GCA_012514835.1 Actinomycetales bacterium | reverse complement strand
CCGGCTGGCAGGTGCTCTCTCAGTAATCGACGCACTCGGCGCCGGAAGCCTTGTTCCGCCCCGTCTCGCACTCACGCGCCCTGCCTTCGCCGGCCTGGCGCTGTTTCCCCTGATGACGGGGACGGGCGCCGGGGCGTCGGGCGGGCCGCGCTGGTGCGGTGGACGGGGTCCGGGGCGAGGAACGGTGTGGTCGCCCCTCGCGGTGAAGTATCGCACACCAGGTACCCGCGGACCCGATCGACGCGGCGAGAAGTTGCACGGGCGTCATTCAGGTCATCGGGCGCCACGGGACAAAAGGACTTGCCCATCGCGGGACGGACCGGGATGCTTGCCCCACGTGAACACTGCCTCTCCCGCACCTAGCACCGCGCGCATCGGTGTCGACATCGGCCGCGTCATCATCAACGGGGACGGCCAGGCCGACACCCCCTTCCTGGGCACCACCGACGAGCTCGCGATGCTCAGCCCCGCCGTGTACGGCTCCTTCGACGCCGTCGCCGAGCTCCTCGAGCGCACCGAGGGGGCCGTCTGGCTCGTCTCGAAGTGCGGAACTGGCATCGAGCACCGCACGCGACTGTGGCTCGAGCACCACGACTTCTTCGAGCTCACCGGGATGGACCGCTCGCACGCACTCTTCTGCCGCGAGCGCCGCCAGAAGACGCCCATCGCGAAGAGGCTGGGCCTCACGCACTTCGTCGACGACCGCCACGACGTCCTCGAGCCCATGGTCGGCGTCGTCGAGCACCTCCTGCACTTCGGGGCTCCCGAAGAGCCCTCGCGGTACCCCGGCCTGGTCCCCACCCCGACGTGGGACCACGCGCTCGACGTGATCCGCCCCACGCTCTAGGCCGCCATTCGCACCAGAACCGCGGATCCGCGCGAGAACGAGGTGACGTCGCGTCAGCAACCGGGACCTTGGTCCCAGACGTGAAAAATCACCCCGACCTAGCGTCGATGCTGGTCCGAAGCCGTTTTCGCCGGGCCGCTCGACCACAACGGAGGACCCGTGGACGCCCTCGACCTGGCGCGCTGGCAGTTCGGCATCACCACCGTCTACCACTTCATCTTCGTGCCGCTGACGATCGGGCTCGCTCCCCTCGTCGCGATCATGCAGACGATGTGGGTGCGCACGGGCGACGAGAGGTGGCTGAGGCTGACGAAGTTCTTCGGGAAGCTGCTGCTGATCAACTTCGCGATCGGCGTGGCGACGGGGATCGTCCAGGAGTTCCAGTTCGGCATGAACTGGTCGGAGTACTCGCGCTTCGTGGGTGACGTGTTCGGCGCCCCGCTCGCGATGGAGGCCCTCGCGGCGTTCTTCGTCGAGTCGACGTTCCTGGGCCTGTGGATCTTCGGGTGGGACAAGCTGCCCAAGAAGATCCATCTCGCGTGCATCTGGGCCGTGGCGATCGCGACGAACCTGTCCGCGTACTTCATCCTCGCCGCGAACTCGTGGATGCAGCACCCCGTGGGCACCATCTTCAACCTCGAGACGGGCCGCGCCGAGATGGTGGACATCGGCGCCGTGCTCACCAACAACACGCTGCTCGCGGCGTTCCCGCACACCATCACGGCGGCGTTCCTCACGGCGGGCACGTTCGTGGCGGGGATCGCCGCGTGGTGGATGGTGCGCCTCGTGCGCCAGGGCCGCCCCGAGAAGGCCCGCGTCTACCGCTCCGCCGTGGTGCTGGGCATGGTGACGATGCTGGTCTCCGGCGTCGGTATCGCGCTGAGCGGCGACTGGCAGGCCAAGCTCATGTTCGACCAGCAGCCCATGAAGATGGCTGCCGCCGAGGCCCTGTGCGAGACGGAAGAGGGCGCGGCGTTCTCGATCCTCACGATCGGCGACCTGTCCAACTCGTGCGAGGGCGTCACGCACGTCATAGAGCTGCCCGGGTTCACGTCCTTCCTCGCGACGGGCGACTTCTCCGCCGAGATCAAGGGCGTCACGGAGCTGCAGGCCGAGTACGAGCAGAAGTTCGGCTTCACCGACGAGGCCGGCAACCCCATCTCCTACCAGCCCAACCTCGCCGTCACGTACTGGTCCTTCCGGCTCATGATCGGCCTCGCGGCGTTCTCCGCGGCCCTCGCCCTCGCGGCGCTGTGGCTCACCCGCAAGGGCCGGATGACGGACAACGTGTGGTTCTCCCGCCTCGCCCTCGTGGCCATCCCCATGCCGTTCCTCGCGTCGGCATTCGGGTGGATCTTCACGGAGATGGGCCGCCAGCCGTGGGTCGTGGTCCCCAACCCGAACCCCTCGGGCGTGGACGGCGTGTGGCTGCTGACCGCCCAGGGAGTCTCCGAGGTGGTCAGTCCCGGGCACGTGATCGGCTCGCTCGTGGCGTTCACCGCACTGTACGGCGTGCTCGCCGTGATCTGGTTCCGGCTCATGAAGCGCTACGTCGTCGAAGGTGTGGCCGACGTCGAGCACGACCCCAGCCCCGACAACCCCGACCGGGACGCGGCCGGCCCGCTGTCCTTCGCGTACTGAGGAGGCCGCCGTGGAGCTCACCACCGTCTGGTTCGTGCTCATCGCCGTCCTGTGGACCGGCTACCTCGTGCTCGAGGGCTTCGACTTCGGTGTCGGGATGCTGCTGGGCATCTTCGGGCGGCGCCGCAAGGGCGTCGCGGTCGCGGGCGGCAAGACCGTGTCCGACGGCGGCTCCCTGTCCGACGGCGAACGCGAGAAGAACCGCCGCGTCATCATCAACACGATCGGCCCCGTGTGGGACGGCAACGAGGTGTGGCTGCTCACGGCGGGCGGCGCGACGTTCGCCGCGTTCCCCGAGTGGTACGCCACGCTGTTCTCCGGTTTCTACATCCCCTTGCTGATCATCCTGCTCGCGCTCATCGTGCGCGTGGTCGCGTTCGAGTGGCGCGGCAAGATCGACTCCGAGGGTTGGCGCGCGTGGGCGGACCGGGCCATCGTGTTCGGCTCGTGGGTGCCCGCGGTGCTGTGGGGCGTCGCGTTCGCGAACCTCGTGCAGGGCGTCGAGCTCGACGCGGACCACCAGTTCGTGGGCGGCTTCTTCTCGCTCCTGTCTCCCTTCACGCTCTTGGGCGGGGCCGTGACGACGCTGCTGTTCCTCACGCACGGGGCTGTGTTCCTCGCGCTGAAGTCCGACGGCGAGATCCGCGAGCGGGCCGGTGCCCTCGCGGAGCGGCTCGCCCCCGTGACGCTCGTGGTCGCCAGCGCCTGGGCCGTGTGGGCACAGCTGGCCTTCTCGGTCGCGTGGACGTGGGTCGCGGTGGTGGTGGCTGCCGCGGCGCTCGGCGTCGTCGTCCTCACCACCCGTGCCCGACGCGAGGGCTGGGCCTTCGTGGGCACGGCCGTGACGATCGTGGCGGCCGTGGTGCTGATCTTCGGCTCGATGTACCCCGACGTGATGCCCGCGCTCGACCCCGCGAACTCCCTCACGGTGACGAACGCCGCCTCGACGCACTACACGCTCACGATCATGACGTGGGTCGCTGCGGCCCTCACCCCGCTCGTGCTGCTGTACCAGGGCTGGACGTACTGGGTGTTCCGCAAGCGCATCTCCGCCGATCAGATCCCCGCGAGCATCGGGCTCTCGCTGCGCACGATCACCGAGAACGCGTGGGGCGGCAAGGCGGGCGGCGGTGCGTCCAGCGACAGTGCTCCCGCCAACGACGCTCCCGCCGACGACGCCGAGCCTGCGCCGCGTGCCTGAGTGAAGCCGCTCGACCCCCGGCTGCTCCGGTATGCGCGCTCGGCCCGGGGCTACCTCGCGCTGACCGTGGCCCTCGGGCTCGCGACGGCCGCGTGCGCCGTGGCGCAGGCCCTGCTGATCGGGCACGCGCTCGGTCCCGTGATCGCCGACGGCGCGTCGCGGGCCGCCGTCGCGCCGCTCGTGGGCTGGCTCGCCGTGGTGATCGCGGTGCGCACCGCCGTGGTGGCCGTCCAGGAGCGGTACGCGCACCGGGCCGCGACCCGGGCCGTCGCGGAGCTGCGCCACCAGGTGGTCCTCGCGGCGTCCCGGCCGGGGCGGCACGCCGCCGCCGCGCGCGGCCCCGAGGTCGTGACGCTCGCGACGCGCGGGCTCGACAGCCTCGAGCCCTACTTCGTGCGTTACCTGCCCCAGCTCGTGCTCGCCGCGACAGTCACGCCCGCGGCTCTGCTCGTGGTGCTCGGGCTCGACTGGATCTCCGCGGCGCTCGTGGCCGGGACCATCCCCCTGGTACCGCTGTTCATGTGGCTCGTGGGGGTCATGACGCAGGGCCGTTCGCAGCGTGGGCTCGCGACGATGGAGCGGCTCGGCGCTCAGGTGCTCGACCTCGTGGCCGGTCTGCCGACCCTGCGGGCGTTCGGGCGCGAGCTCGGGCCCGCCACACGCGTGCGGGCGCTCGGGGATGCTCACCGTCGCGCGACGATGGGCACGCTGCGCATCGCGTTCCTCTCCGGCATGGTGCTCGAGCTGCTCACCACGCTGTGCGTCGCGCTCGTGGCCGTGGGCGTGGGGCTGCGGCTCGTGTACGGGGACGTGGGGCTCGTGGTGGGCCTTGCCGTGCTCGTGCTCGCGCCCGAGGTGTTCGCACCGCTGCGCCAGGTGGGGCTGCACTTCCACGCGTCGACGGACGGGGTGGCAGCCGCGGAAGCCGCGTTCGCCGTGCTCGACGAGCCCGCTCCCGTCCCCGGGACGCGGCCCGCGCCGTCCCTCGCGGACGCGACTCTCCGGCTCGAGGGTGTGAGCGTCCGCACGCCGCACGGGGACTTCCCGCACCGGCTCGACCTCCCGCTGCGGCCCGGGCGCGTGCTCGCGCTCGCCGGGCCGAGCGGCGGCGGCAAGTCCACGGCCGTCGAGGTCGCACTCGGGCTCCTCGCGCCCGACGAGGGTCGCGTCCTGCTCACCAGCGAGTCCCCCGACGTCTCCCTGCGCGAGGACGCCCCGAGGTCCGACGACGGCGCCCCCGGGCCGGTCGATCTCGCCGACGTGGACCTGCCCTCGTTGTGGTCGCAGGTTGCGTGGCTCCCCCAGCGCCCCGTGCTCGAACCCGGGACGCTCGCCGAGGCGGCCGGTGCCGCGGACGTGACCGCGGCCGAGCGCGACGCCGCCGCCGCGCGCACGGGGCTCGACGCCGTTCTCGCTGCACTCCCCGAGGGCTGGGACACCCCGCTCGGGCGCGGCGGGGTGGGACTCAGCGTGGGACAGCGCCAGCGTGTGGCCCTCACGCGGGTCCTCCTGCGGCCCGCGCCGCTCGTGGTGCTCGACGAGCCCACGGCGCACCTCGACACCGCCGCCGAGGAGGTGGTGCTGTCCACCGTGCGCGCGCTGCGCGAGGCCGGGAGCACGGTGCTCCTCGTGACGCACCGGCCCGCCGTGCTCGCCGTCGCGGACGAGGTGGTGACGGTGGCCGGGCATCCCGCCGTCGGGCACGACGAACCCGACTCGAGCGACGCTGTCGCCCTGGGGTCCGTCGGCACCGCGAGCGGGGGTGCCTCGTGAGCGAGCTGCGCCGCGCCGTGCGGCTCCTCGACGTGGATCCGCGCCGCTTCGCGGTCGCCGTGGCCCTCGGGGTCGGCGCGCTCGGAAGCGCCGTCGCGCTGAGCGCCGTCGCGGCGTGGCTCATCGCGCGCGCATCGCAGATGCCGCCCGTGCTCGAGCTGTCCGTCGCGACCGTGGCCGTGCGGGCGTTCGGCGTGGGGCGCGGCGTGCTGCGCTACCTCGAGCGCATCGCGTCGCACGAGGTCGCGCTGCGCGGCATGACAGCGCTGCGCACCACGCTGTACTCGCGGCTCGCCGCCGGTCGCCCCGAGGCGGCGCTCCGCGTGCGTCGCGGAGACCTCCTCGCGCGGGTCGGGGCCGACGTCGACGCCGTGGGTGACGTGGTGGTGCGGGGACTGCTCCCCGCGGCGGTCGCGGGGGTCCTCGCCGTGTTTACCTCTGTCGCGATGGCGCTGTTCCTGCCCACCGCGGGACTCGTGCTCTTCGCGTGCCTCGTGCTCGCGAGCGTCGTGGCGCCGCTGCTCGCCGCGCGTGCCGCCCGGGCCACAGAGCTGCGGGCCGCCCACGCGCGCGCCGACATGACCGCCACCGCGCTCGGCCTGCTCGACGACGCGGGCCCGCTCGCCGTCGCGGGCCGTGCGGACGCCGAGCTCGCCGCGCTGCGCGACGCGGACCGCCGCATCGCCGCCGCCGTGGACGCCGGAGCAGGACCGTCCGCGCTCGCCACGGCCGCGGGCACGCTCGCGCAAGGGCTCGCCGTGCTGGGTGCGCTCGCGCTCGGCATCCCCGCCGTGCGGTCCGGGGCAATGACGCCTGTCGAGCTCGCCGTCATCGTGCTCACGCCCCTCGCGGCGTTCGAGGCCGCGAGCGCGCTTCCCGCCGCGGCCGTCCAGGTCGAGCGGTCGCGCGCCGCTGCGGGGCGGATCCTCGCGCTTCTCGACGACGCGGGCGACGACGCAAGCAGCACTACGACGACACCGGCCCGCCCCTCGCCGTCGGACACCCCCTCCCCCGTGCTGCGCGCGCAAGCCCTGGACTGCGGCTGGACGGGGCGGCCGCTGGCTGTCGCGGGGCTCGACCTCGAGGTGCGACCTGGCCGGTCCGTGGCGATCGTCGGGGCGAGCGGGGCGGGCAAGACGACGGCGCTCCTGACGCTCGCCGGGCTGCTGGACCCGCGCGCAGGGCACGTCACGGTGGACAGGAACGACGTCGCCTCGCTCTCGCGCACCGCCCGGGTGAGCGCCGTCGTCGTCACGACGGAGGACGCGCACGTGTTCGGGACCACGGTGCTCGAGAACCTGCGCGTGGCCCGCGGCGACCTCGATGCGGACGAGGCGCGTGCCGTGCTCGCGCGGGTCGGGCTCGGTGCGTGGCTCGAGGCCCTCCCGGACGGTCTCGACACGCTCCTCGCTAGCGACGGGCGCACGGTCTCGGGCGGGGAACGGCGGCGCCTGCTGCTCGCACGCGGCCTCGTGGGACCGGCGCGGATCCTGCTGCTCGACGAGCCCGCAGAGCACCTCGACCCGCGCCTCGCGGACGAGCTCGTGACCGGCCTGCTCACCGATCCGCGGGGACTCGACGGCACGCCACGGGGCGTGGTCGTCGCGACCCACCGGCTCGCGCCGCTCGCCGCCGCGGACGAGGTGATCGTGTTGCGCGAAGGACGCGTCGCGGCGCGCGGCACGCACGCCGACCTGCTAGCCGATCCCGGATACCGTGAAGCCCTGGAGCGCGAGCTCGCGACGGAGCGAGCGCGATGAACGTCGACGACAGGGCGAGCATGACCACGGCAGCACGCATGGACCGCGAGGGCACGTTCGAGCTGCTGCGCGCCGTGCTGTCGCTCGGGGCGGACCTCGAGCTGCCGAGCGTGCTCGAGCGCTTCGTGCAGGTGTCCGCCCAGCTCACGAACGCGCAGTATGCGGCGATCAACGTGCTCGACGCGCGCGGCGCCTCCACGACGTTCGTGCAGTACGGGGTCTCCGACACGGCGGCCGCGCGACTCGCGAGCTCCCCCCACGCCGTGGGCGTGCTCGGGGCGATCCCCGACTACGGCGTGCTGCGACTGGCCGACCTGCGCGACCACCCCGCGTTCCGCGGCTACCCCGCCGGCCACCCGGACATGGGCTCGTTCCTCGGCACGGCCGTGCGCGTGCACGAGGAGATCTTCGGGTACCTGTACCTGTCCAACAAGGAGCCCGAGTTCGAGGACGCCGACGTCGACGTGGTGCTCGCGCTCGCCGCCGCGGCCGCCGTCGCCATCCAGAACGCCCAGCTCTACGCGGACGCCCGGGCTCGCGAGGACTGGCTGCGGGCGGGCCAGGAAATCACCACGCTGCTGCTGTCCGGCGCGGACGAGGACGAGGCTCTCGAGCGCATCGCGGGGCACGCCAGGGAGATCGCGCAGGCCGACACGGCCGTGCTGATCCTGCCCGGGCTGGGCGGCGAGCTCGTCATGGAGATCGTGGACGGGGACGGCAAGGACGGCCTGCTCGGCACCGTGATGCCGCGCGACGGGCGGGCGTGGCGCACCATGCGAGGCGGCGCGGGCGAGCTGGTCGAGTCGCTCTACGCGCATCGCCAGGTGCGCCTGCAGCCCATGCGGCAGTTCGGACCCGCGCTGTATGCGCCCATGACGGCCGAAGGGCACGCGATGGGCGTGCTCGTGCTGCTGCGCAACATCGACCGTGTGCCGTTCGGGCCGCACGACCTGCTCACCGCGCGCTCCTTCGCCGCCCAGGCCGCCGTGGCGCTGCGGCTCGCCGAGGCCCGCCAGGTCGCTGACGCGAACGCCCTGCTCGACGAGCGCGAACGCATCGCGCGCGACCTGCACGACCTCGCCGTCCAGCAGCTCTTCGCGACAGGCATGCAGCTCGAGGCGCTGCGCCGCAAAGCCGCGCGCGGGGAGTCTCCCGAGGCCCTCGAAGAGGTGCTGCACGAGTCGCTCGACAACGTCGACGCGTCCGTGCGCCAGATCCGCTCGATCGTGCACGCCCTCAAGGACCCCGACGCCGCGTCCGGCCTGGTCGAGCGGCTGCGCCGCGAGGTTTCCCTGTCCCGGGCCGGGCTCGGTTTCGCCCCGAGCTTCGTGGTCACGCTCGACGGCGAGGTGGTGGGCACCGAGGTGACGGACGACGACGGGATCGACGCGCGCGTGCGCGGGGGGCTGGCCGACGACGTCGTGGCCGTGGTCCGTGAAGGCCTCGCGAATGCGGCCCGGCACGCCCAGGCGTCTTCCGTGGCCGTGCGCGTCACCGTCGAGGGCACGCGCTCCGAGCTCGACCCGTGGGCCGGGTCCGTGCTCGTGGAGGTCGAGGACGACGGCGCGGGCCTCGACCCGGCGCGCACCCGCAGCTCAGGCTCGGCCAATCTCGCCGAGCGCGCCCGCCAGCACGGCGGCACGTGCGCCCTCGAGGACTCCCCCTCGGGCAACGGCGCCCTCCTGCGCTGGCACGCGCCGCTGACCTAGCTGTTGCGCCAGCCGCTGTTCTTGCGGGCGGCCACCCACGCGGCCACTTGGGTGCGCCGCTGGAGGCCCATCTTCGCCAGGAGCGACGTGATGTGGTTCTTGACGGTCTTCTCGGCGACGCCGAGGCGCTCACCGATCTCGCGGTTGGAGAGCCCCTCGCCGATGAGCTCGAGGACCTTGTTCTCGCTCGGGGTCAGGTGCTCGGTCGGGTCGTCCGTCGCGGCCTTGTGCCGGGTCACGGTGCGCTCGTCGAGCAGCGTGCGGCCCGCGGCCACGGCACGGACCACGTCCGCGATCTCCGCACCCCGGACGCTCTTCAGCAGGTAGGCCGCCGCCCCCGCCTCGAGGGCCGCCGCGAGGGCGTCGTCGTCGTCGAAGCTCGTCAGGACGATCGCGCGCGCATCGGGGAGCGTCTCCTTGAGGGACGTCATGATGTCGATGCCCGTGCCGTCCGGCAGCTGCAGGTCCACGAGGAGCACCTGGGGGCGCACGAGGTTCGCGCGGCGCAGGCCCTCGGCCACGGAGGCGGCCTCGGCGACGACGGTCATGCCGTCGGAACGCTCGACGACCTCGGCGATGCCGCGGCGGACCACCTCGTGGTCGTCGATGATCATCACGGAGATGGGCGCGCGGGCGCTCGGCACGGGAGTAGTCGTGGACACGCGGTCATGGTACCGACCCCGCGCGCCACCAGGCCGCAGGCCAGGAGAGAATGTCCCGATGGCCCTCAAAGTCCTCGTCCCCCGCACCGTCCCCGGCGAGCTGCCCGACGCGCCCGACGGCGTGACGTTCGCGCGCTACCCCTCCCGGGGGCCCGTCCCGGACGAGCACCTCGACGCCGAGGGGCTGCTCGTGTGGGGCGCGGGCCGTGAGGTGCTGAGTGGTTTCGCGAGCACGCTCCCCCGGTTGCGGTGGGTGCAGACGCTCGCCGCCGGGCCCGACGCCGTGCTCTCGGCCGGTTTCGCGCCTGACGTGGCCCTGTGCTCGGGGCGCGGCCTGCACGACGGTCCCGTCGCGGAGCACGCGCTCGCCATGACCCTCGCGGCCGTGCGCCGGGTGGACCGGTGGATCGAAGCGCGCGACGCAAGCGAATGGCGCCCGTCGCTGCGCCGCGAAGTCGACCCGGAGGACCCGCGCACGGACCCGTTCACCCTGAACGGTGCCCGCGTGCTGATCTGGGGCTTCGGCTCGATCGCCGCACGGCTCGCCCCGCTGTACACCGCCCTGGGCGCACACGTCACGGGTGTGGCCACGACGGCCGGCGAACGGCACGGGTACCCGGTGGTCGCGTCGTCGGACATCGAGGCTCAGCTGCCGCGCACCGACATCCTCGTGATGATCCTGCCCACGCTGGACTCGACCCACCACGCCCTCGACGCGCAGCTCCTCGCGCTGCTGCCGCCGCACGCGTGGCTCGTCAACGTGGGCCGGGGCACCACCGTGGACGAGGCTGCGCTCGACGCCGCGCTGCGTTCCGGTCGCCTCGCGGGCGCGGCCCTCGACGTGTTCGAGACCGAGCCCCTCCCCGCCGAGTCGCCGCTGTGGACGGCTCCGAACCTCTTCCTCACCCCGCACATCGCGGGCAACCGACCCCTCGGCTGGCAAGAGCTCTTCACCGACAACTGCCGCCGACTCTTCGCGGGAGAACCCCTGCGCAACCTCGTGACGCGCTGAGGGACTGATCAGGTCAGAGCGCCTCGAGCGCCGCCGAGATCTCGCCGTAGCCCCGCAGGGCGTCCTCGCGGTGCGGCCAGTCGGGGTACCGCGACGTGTCGGCCGCGAGGATGCGCAGCACGCGCAGCGCGCGCTTGCCTTCGTCGAGGAGCGCTGGGGAGACCTCGCCGGCGATCTTCACCTGACCGAGTGCGGCCGCGACACTCGCGTTCGCGATCCCGACGAGGG
>JAAYZM010000267.1 GCA_012514835.1 Actinomycetales bacterium | reverse complement strand
CTCTACGGGATGCAGGCCGCGGCGTACCGCTAGGCCCGTACCTTGCCGAGCGGCGGCGTCTCGGGCACCTCGTCACGGAACGGCCACGTGTAGCGCGGCTGGATGAACCAGCGGGTGGCCCACCGGACGGGCGGCGAGGCGAGCGCGAGCGCCGCGAGGGTCGCACCGAGCATGAGGGCGATCACCTCGGGCACCGAGTCGATCGAGCCGTACCAGCTCGTGGAGCGCAGCCCGCTGATGTCGAGGATCAGGGCGTGCAGCACGTACACGTACATCGAGCCTGCCCCGAGGTACGTCATCACGGGGACCCTCCGGCGGGGGACCACGGCGATCAGGGCGAGCGCACCCACCGCGCCGAGCACGAGGAGCAGACCTCGGATGCCCGCCTGGGGAAGCTGCTCCCAGAACCCGTCGCCGCGATAGTGGTCCCGCATCGCGTAGGAACGACGGCTCACCTCGGACCCGAACACTCCCGCGAAGGCGAGGGTCCCGGCGAGCACCACCCAACCGGCGCTGCGCACCCACGGTCGGTCCACGATCGCCCGCAGGTCGATCCGGCGCAGGTACCACCCCAGCACGAAGAGCGGGAAGAGCGCGAGGGTGCGTCCGGCGGAGAACTCGTTGCCGACCTGGGGCCAGAAGCCCGCGACGAGGCTCACCACGACCGAGAGCGGGCCGAGATACCTGAGATGGGCCACGAGCGGCAGCATCGCCCTCCACCAGAAGAGCGAGACGAGGAACCACAGCGCGAAGGGCGGGATCACGGGGTTGATCCACCATCTCTCACCCATGGCGGCCGAGGCGAGGCTCGACAGCAGGTCTGCCACGAGGTAGACGCCGAGCACGTTGCGCACGAGGAAGACGGCGCGGCGGCCCCGCAGAGGCTCCGCGCTCGAGAAGTATCCGGCGACGATGACGAAGAGCGGGACGCGCAGCGGCCACGAGGCGTACCAGAGGCCCTCGAGGATCCCGGTGCTGCTCATCGCGGTGACGCTCACGTGCATCACGACGATGAGGACGGCCGCCACGAGCCGCGTGTTGTCGAGCCAAGGGTCGCGGCTCGGGCGCGGCTGCTCCATCAAGGTCTCCTCGTTCGGCGGCCGGGGCAGGATCCGGTGGACGATCGCGTCGAGGTTACCCGCACGTGCGCCCCGTGGTCGCCCGGCTCGTCGGGTCGCACGCCGGTGCGCGAGAACTAGGCTGGCCGCATGACCACGCCCTCCCGCACCCCGAGCGCGATCGACCAGGTCGCCGACGCCTACGTCACCACGATCAGCGAGCTCGACCCGCTCTCGGCGACCTCGATGGGGGTGGCGGGCTACGACCACCTCATGACCGACCTGTCCCCCGACGGTGTCGCGTCCCGGGCCCAGGCGGCGCGGGACGTCCTGGCACGGCTCGACGGCGAGGAGCCCACGGACGACGTCGACGCCGTGACCCTCGCCGCGATGCGCGAGCGGATCGGCCTCGATGTCGAGCTTTTCGACGCGGGCGAGCTGCACGGCGAGCTCAACAACATCGCCTCGCCCGTGCAGTACCTGCGGGACATCTTCGACGTCATGCCCACGGCCACCGTCGAGGACTGGTCCAACATCGCGTCCCGCCTTACCGCGCTCCCCGAGGCCGCCGCGGGTTACGGCGAGTCGCTGCGGTACGCGGCCGCCCAGGGGCACGTCGCCGCGGCCCGCCAGGTCGAGCTGTGCGTCGCGGAGGCACAAGGGCTCGCGTCGTCGTCGTCGTTCTTCACCGAGCTCGTCACGGGCGAGGAGGCGAGCGCCGTGCTCGCGGGGGAGCCCGCGCTGCGGGCCGAGCTCGAGCGGGGTGCCCAGGCCGCGGCCGCCGCGTACGGCCAGCTCTCCGAGCTCCTCGCGCACGAGATCGCGCCGCACGCCCCCGCGAGCGACGCGGCGGGCCGGGACCGTTACGCGCTGTGGTCGCGGTACTTCCTCGGCTCGGCGATCGACCTCGAGGAGACGTACGCGTGGGGGCTCGAGGAGCTCGCGCGCGTGACGGCCGAGCAGGAGAAGGTCGCGGCCCAGATCGCGGGCCCCGGGGCGAGCGTCGAGGATGCCGTCGCGGCGCTCGACGCGGACCCGGCACGCACGCTGCACGGGACCAAGGCGCTCCAGGAGTGGATGACGGCCACCTCCGTCGAGGCGATCGACGCCCTCGCGGGCGTCCACTTCGACATCGCGGACCCGTTGCGCAAGCTCGAGTGCATGATCGCCCCGACCCAGTCCGGCGGCATCTACTACACGGGCCCGAGCGACGACTTCTCCCGCCCCGGCCGCATGTGGTGGTCCGTGCCCGCGGACGTCACGGAGTTCAACACGTGGCGCGAGAAGACGACCGTCTACCACGAGGGCGTGCCGGGCCACCACCTGCAGATCGCCCAGGCCGTCTACGTGCGCGAGACCCTCAACTCGTGGCGTCGCCTCGCGTGCTGGGTCTCGGGCCACGGCGAGGGCTGGGCCCTCTACGCGGAGCGGCTCATGGCGGACCTCGGGTTCATGGACGACCCGGGCGACCGGCTCGGCATGCTCGACGGGCAGCGCATGCGTGCCGCGCGCGTCGTGTTCGACATCGGCGTCCACCTGGGCCTCGAGGCGCCCGAGCGCTGGGGCGGTGGCACGTGGGACGCCGCGAAGGGTTGGGACTTCCTCGTGGCGAACATCAACATGCCGCACTCGTTCATCCGCTTCGAGCTCGACCGTTACCTCGGCTGGCCGGGGCAGGCGCCGTCGTACAAGGTGGGCCAGCGGCTGTGGGAGACGGTGCGCGACGAGTCGAAGGCCGCCGCGCAGGCCCGGGGCGAGGAGTTCGACCTGCGGGCCTTCCACGCGCGCGCGCTCGACCTCGGCTCGGTGGGCCTCGACGTGCTGCGCGCGGCGCTGACGTAGGCCGCCGCGCGCCTCAGCCGAACAGCGTTCTCCCGTGCTGCAGCACGATCGCCGCGGCGAGGAGCACCATGGCCGTCGCGACCACGAAGAGGTCGAGGTCCTGCTGGAAGAACTCCTTGAGCCGCGCAGCCGCGCGCGGGGGCAGGTAGAGGTTCTCCTGGAGCGCGTTGGCGTGCAGCAGGGTCATGAACACGAACGTCGTGGACACCGTGATGAGCAGGCACCACGGGCACAGCGCGCCGATCACGAGGAGCGACTGCGTGAACAGCCAGTACGCGAAGAGCACGCCCACGAGGTAGACGAGCTGGGCGGCCGTCATGAACCAGCGCGGGAACCGGGTCCCCCCGAGGCTCGCGACGGCGATCGTCACGACCACGGGTTCGGCGGCGAGGCCGATGAACGCGTTGGGGAAGCCGATCACCTGGGCCTGCCAGCTCAGCGCGACCTTGCCGCACGAGAGCACCGCGTTGATGTCGCACGCGAGCTGCTGGTCGGGGTTCCCGGCGAGCTGCCACGCGTCGATCGCGAGCACGAACGCGGCGAGCAGGCTCAGCGCGGCCGAGATGCCCATGGTCCCGAAGATCCAGGCGTCCGAGTGCCGTCCGGCGCGCGCGCGGGCGGCGAGCTCTCTGGCTCGGTGCATGCGGATCTCCTCCGATATCTCCGACAGCAACATCACATCATCGGCGCCAAGGGTGCCCCCGACGACGGGACGAACGTCCTCGCGTACCCTCGCCACCGTGCCCACCACCGTGCCAGCCTCCGCACCAGCACCGACCTTCATCCTTGCCTCTGCCTCGCCCGCGCGTCTCGCGACTCTCCGCGCGGCGGGGATCGAGCCCGAGGTGCGGGTCGCTGACCTCGACGAGGAAGGGCTCCTCGAGGCGGCCGGACCCGTGGCTCCTGCGGACGCCGTGCTCCTGCTCGCACGGGCGAAGGCGGAGCACGTCGCCGCCGAGCACGTCGCGACGGACGCCGGGCTCGCGGGCGCCCTCGTGCTGGGCTGCGACTCGATGCTCGAGCTCGACGGCCGCGTGCTCGGCAAGCCGCGCGACGCCGCGGACGCCGCCGCACGGTGGCGGGACATGCGCGGCCGCAGCGGTGTGCTGCACACGGGCCACTGGCTCGTGGGTCCCGGGGGTACGGCGGGTGCGACGGCCTCCACGACGGTGCGCTTCGCGCAGGTGTCCGACGACGAGATCGCGGCCTACGTCGCGACCGGCGAACCGCTCAAGGTCGCGGGCGCGTTCACGGTCGACGGGCTCGGCGGGGCGTTCGTCGAGGGGATCGAGGGAGACCACCACAACGTGGTCGGGGTGAGCCTGCCCCTCGTGCGCGCGCTGCTCGCCCGGCTCGGCGTCGGCATCACCGACCTCTGGGCGCGCCCGTGACGGTTGTGCGCGCCTGACAAGCCCGCACCATCTAGCCCGCCCGCTCCCCCGCCGTCGTCGTAGGTTCCCCACAAAGCCGCGTCCACGCCGTAGGAGCCTGCACCAATCTTGTCCGCGCGCGTCGCGTGAGGGTGAAGTCGCACCCCCCGACGGGTTACGGTGAGCCGTGCCCCACATCTCCAAGGTGCTCATCGCCAACCGCGGCGAGATCGCCGTCCGCATCGCGAGGGCCTGTGCCGACTCCGGGATCGCGAGCGTGGCCGTCTACGCCGACTCGGACCGCGAGGCCCTCCACGTCCGGCTCGCCGACGAGGCGTTCGCCCTCGGCGGCGCACGCGCCTCCGAGACGTACCTCGACATCGGCAAGCTCCTCGACGTCGCCCGACGTTCCGGGGCCGACGCCGTGCACCCGGGCTACGGCTTCCTGGCGGAGAACGCCGACTTCGCCCAGGCGGTGATCGACGCCGGCCTGACGTGGATCGGTCCCGGCCCGGAGGCGATCGACGCCCTCGGCGACAAGGCCAAGGCCAAGCACATCGCGGTCCGTGCCGGCGCCCCGCTGGCCCCCGGCACCAAGGACCCGGTCAAGGACGCCGACGAGGTCGTCGCGCTCGCCGAGGAGTTCGGCCTGCCCGTGGCCATCAAGGCGGTCTACGGCGGTGGCGGTCGTGGGCTCAAGGTCGCCCGCACCATGGAGGAGATCCCCGAGCTCTACGAGTCCGCGGTCCGCGAGGCCGTGACCGCCTTCGGGCGCGGCGAGTGCCTCGTCGAGAAGTTCCTCGACCGGCCCCGCCACGTCGAGACCCAGTGCCTGGCCGACCAGCACGGCAACGTCGTGGTCGTCTCCACCCGCGACTGCTCGCTCCAGCGCCGCAACCAGAAGCTCGTGGAGGAG
>JAAYZM010000031.1 GCA_012514835.1 Actinomycetales bacterium | reverse complement strand
CGGGCATCGACCACATCACGGTGCGCGGCTTCACCTTGACCAAGGCCGCCACGCAGTGGGCACCGCCCACCGCGCTGCAGGAGGGCCTGATCGGCCCGCACTGGTCGAAGGGCTGGGTGATCGAGGACAACACGATCACCGACTCGAAGAACGTCGGCATCTCGCTCGGCAAGGAGGCCAGCACCGGGCAGAACGAGGCGGCCGCGGGGCCCGACGGCGCGAAGGGCGGCACCCAGCGCGAGCGCGAGGTGATCCAGCGGGCCCTCGTCCTGGGCGGGCCGGACGCGGGCGAGCCGCACCCGTGGCACCGGGACCACATCGGTTCCCACACGGTGCGCCGCAACACGATCCGGGACTGCGAGCAGGCCGGCATCGTGGGGCACCTAGGGGCGGCGTTCTCGACCATCGCCGACAACCACATCTCCCACATCCACGTGAAGCGCCAGTGGCACGGCGCCGAGGTGGCCGGGATCAAGCTGCACGCCGCGATCGACACGGTGATCAGCGGGAACACCATCCATCACACGCACCGCGCACTGTGGCTCGACTGGCAGGCCCAGGGCACCCTGGTGCGACGCAACGTGTTCTACGCGTCCACCGCCGAGGACTTCATGGTCGAGGTGTGCCACGGCCCGTACCTCGTGGACTCGAACCTCTTCCTGTCGCGGTGGGCGGTCAAGGACATGTCCTCCGGGGGCGCGTACGTCCACAACTACTTCGCGGGTCGCATCGCGAACTGCACCGAGCACCAGCGGTACACCCCGTACCACGTCCCGCACTCGACGGCCGTCTACGGCGTCTCGAACATCCTGGGCGGCGACAACCGGTTCTTCAACAACCTCTTCGTCGGGGACGGTACGCCGCGCGAACCCGCCGCAACGGACGCGCAGGCAGAACCGGAGCTCGCGAGCTTCTGGTCCGGCGCGATCGACATGGACGGCGTGCCCGGCCAGGCGACCTTCACGCCCACCCCCGTCGGGACGTCGCAGTACGACGCCTACCCGACGGCGCAGGAGTACCCCGCCGAGCGCGGCAGCGACCTGGCCGGGCCTCGGCTCCCGGTCTGGATCGAGGACAACCTGTACGCAGAGGGCGCCGAGCCGTACCGCGCGGAGGCCACTGCGATCGTGATCGGTACGTCGCCCGTGCGCGTCGAGGTGGCCGACGCCGAGGCCGGAACCGTCCGCGTCATCGTGGACGGTGCGAGCGACCTCGTCGTCGTCGACCCCGTGACGACCGCGCGCCTCGGGACGAGCTATCAGGCCGAGATGCGCTTCACCAACCCCGACGGGTCCGACCTGGACCTGGGCACCGACCTGCTTGGCGTTCCGCGCGGCCCGGTCGCGCCTGGGCCGTTCGCCGCATCGGCGCCCGTGACTCAGGAGCTCGTCGCGCCTGCCCCCGCCCCCGGCAGGTCGGCGGTGGACGGCGCGACCTGATCAGACCGTGGGGAGCTCAGTCAGCCTCCCGCCGTCGAGATGCCACCGGCGCGTGGCGCGGACCTCGGCGAGCATACGGCGGTCGTGCGTGACGAGCAGGACGGTCCCCGCGAAGGACTCGACGGCATCCTCGAGCTGTGTGATGGCGGGCAGGTCGAGGTGGTTGGTGGGCTCGTCGAGCACGAGCAGGTTGACGCCGCGGGCCTGCAGCACGGCGAGGGCCGCGCGCGTGCGTTCGCCCGGGGACAACGACGACGACGGCCTCCGGGCGTGCTCTCCTCCCAGCCCGAACTTCGCGAGCAGCGTCCGCACGTCGGCTTCCGGCCAGTCCGGCACGAGGGCGCCGAACGTGTCCGCGAGCGGGGACTCGCCGTCGAACAGCGACCGCGCCTGGTCCACCTCCCCGACCAGCACCCCGGACCCGAGCGACGCGCGCCCCTCGTCCGGCACGAGGCGCCCGAGCAGGAGCGCGAGCAGCGTCGACTTGCCCGCCCCGTTGGCCCCCGTGATGACGATCCGGTCCCCGTAGGACACCTGCGCGGAGACTGGCCCGAGCGTGAACCCGCCGCGCCGCACCACCGCGGAGTCGAGGGTCGCCACCACGGACCCGGACCGCGGCGCCGCGGCGATCGACAGCCGCAGCTCCCACTCCTTGCGCGGCTCCTCCACCACCTCGAGCCGCTCGAGCGCGCGCTCGGACTGGGACACCTTCGCGGCCTGCTTCTCGGT